>CAZBNF010000091.1:0-2783 GCA_964493115.1 uncultured Planctomycetia bacterium
CCTTTCTTGTCCTGCCTGAACCAATTAGCATGAAATATCTTAGGCGGCTTTGTCATTTTTTTCCCTATATTAAGCCAATGTTCGAAATATTTTGACATATTGTACCCGCAAAACGGGAGCATTGCCATAGGATCACGCCTCACCTCTCCCTGCTTTCCGTATTGAGCAGCTGTCCGCTCCGATGCCATTGTAGCGCCTATATACACGCCATGCTGCCAATTAAACGCCTCATACACAAGAGGCGCTACATGCGCTCTGCGGCCTCCGAATATAATAGCTGATATAGGCACCCCATGATGCTGTTCCAAGCGATAAGATATAGATGGGCACTGCAGTGCGGGCACTGTAAATCTGCTGTTAGGATGGGCGCCTTTTAAAGGGTTGCCGTCATCATCACGCATGCCGGGCTTCCATGAAAAACCTCTCCAGTCTATCCCCTCTTTTGGGGCAGGGTCATCACCATCTTCCCACCAGACCGTATTATCAGGCCTTAAAAGGACATTTGTAAATATTGTATTCCTTTTTATTGTTTCAACCGCGTTAGGATTTGACTTTTTGTTCGTGCCTGGGGCAACCCCAAAAAATCCCCACTCGGGGTTTATTGCCCATAAGCATCCATCTGAATCCACCCTCATCCACGCGATATCATCACCAACTGTCCATACCTTATAGCCTTTCTTTTTAAGGCCATCCGGCGGTATCAGCATAGCAAGATTTGTTTTGCCGCAGGCACTCGGAAATGCCGCTACAATATATTCTATATGGCCATTGGGCTGTTCAATACCCAGTATAAGCATATGCTCAGCCAGCCAGCCTTCTTTTTGCGCCTGATAACTTGCGATACGAAGTGACAGGCATTTTTTTCCAAGTAAAACGTTTCCACCATAGCCTGAACCAACACTCCATATAGTATTGTCCTGAGGGATATGAAGTATCATGCGGCGTTTTATATCCAGCTCTGCCTTGCCATGCAGGCATTTTGTAAAATCATCCTTATTTCCTAAGCATTCAAGAACCTTATTGCCTACTCTTGTCATAATATACATATTAAGTACAACATATATGCTGTCAGTAAGCTCAACCCCTATTTTACTAAAAGCAGATCCAACGGGCCCCATTGAAAAAGGTATAACATACATCGTTCTGCCTTTCATAGAGCCTGCAAATATCTCTCCTGCTTTTTTATATGCCTCTTTAGGCGGCATCCAGTTGTTTGTCGGTCCTGCTTCTTTGCGCGTAGGAGTACAGATAAAGGTAAGGTTTTCTGTGCGCGCTACATCGTTCAAGGCCGTTCTGTGTAAAAGGCATCCTGGTAGTTTTTTATTATTAAGCTTTATAACCTCTCCTGTCGCTATGGCTTGCTTCTCAAGGTTTTTTCTCATCTCCTCGGAGCCGTCAATCCATACGACCTTATCCGGCTTACATAACTTTGCGCATTCCTTAACCCAGCTATGTAGTTTCTTATGCTTTATCATCAAAAAATCCCCTTTCAAATTTATATATGTATATTATAATACAATAATACAAGGCAGCATGCAACCAAAAATACCGCTTTTACTTATAATTGGTATAAAGTTTTTTGCGCGGTATGAATGTAAGGAGCACAAGCCCTGCCAAAAAGCAAAAGTACCATAGGATTACAAGTTGTGTGCCTGTCCATGAAGAGCAAAATTCCATATATTGCCTGATACCCGGATTGGTTTCAAAAGCGAAAAAACTTCTCCATATCCCATCAACTATTCCATGGCATATAATAGAAGTGAGGAGATTTCTGCTCTTTATAAAAAGTACGGCAAATATAGCCCCTGTTATAAAATTGCCTGAAAATAGTATAAGTATTTCATCTATACCCCTTCCCGCGAATATGCTGAATGACATGCGCCATAAAGCATAACACGCGGAGGAAACTATCACAGCGGATAATTCACCACGATAAAGAAGCTTTTGCATCAGATAGCCCCTGAACGCGGGCTCCTCGCATACTGCCTGGAAAAACATTGATGCTATAACCCAGTATAAGGAGTTTAGAAAGACAACGCTTCCTATCTTTTCAACCGGTAAAATAAATCTTAATATCCCGAAATAGCTTCCCAGCCCAAGCGTTACACCGGTTGCTGCTAACGGAATGAATATCCCGATAAACAGAAACCTGAGGCTTATTTTCATCCTGACAAACGAATGGTAATACGCGATTGCCCCGGCGAGTAAGATATTAACAACTACGAGATCTTCTCCCTGAAGCGGCATCTGGCCTGTATGCATTCCCCAGACGAGGGTAAATTCAAATAATACAAAGGCGCTAATCCAGCCATATAATTTAAGTTTTCTATACGGGTAACTTTTTGAATATAATTGCAGGATCGGTTTTCTATCGTAAAACACCTGAAACAAAAATGCCGTCATGCCTGCGAAAAACGGCAGGAATACTGCCGCGGCCTTAAACCCTGTTATAAGCCCATACATATTAATCGCAATGGTCAATACGAATAAAACAGTTAAAAAATAATATACACCTGGGCTATTCCTGCATGGGGTTGTGTTCATATGATATTCAAACCTTATATTTTTAAAAATATTACGGGCTAGTTAATCTTTGAAAGCTCTTCTTTTACAGTAGCGCTTACCATGCTGCCATCTGCCTGGCCTTTTGCCTTAGCCATTACAAGTTTTATAACACTGCCCATATCTTTAAGAGAACCCGCGCTTGATTCGGCAATAGCCTCTTTTACAATCAAAATTATATTTTCTCTGCTTATCTCCTCAGGAAGATAGCTTGTTAATAT
>CAZBNF010000091.1:2883-4391 GCA_964493115.1 uncultured Planctomycetia bacterium
ATTGGATGTTTTTATATAATCGCCCAGCTTATCACGATAGGCCTTTTTATCATCTATGTGCTTCCAGCAATAATCAGAAAGGCTAAGCGAATATTCTCTGCAGTTTTTCTCTATGCATTTATTCATATTTTTACTACGCCCCAAAGGTATAAGAAATAACCCGAAAGTAATATCAAACCCTCTCGCCTGCTTATAGTATAACCTGTTTTTATTATCGGGACAAGCACTATAGTATATAAGAGTAAGACAGGAAAACTCAATAATAATATATCAGGGTCTATTGCTATAGGGCTTATAATCCCCATAACACCTACTATAGCAAGTATATTGAATATATTGCTGCCTATAACGTTTCCGACGCTTATATCGCCTTCGGATTGTTTCGCAGCGGATACGCTGGCAAAAAGCTCAGGAAGCGATGTCCCAATAGCTACGATAGTAAGGCCTATAATCAACTCGCTTATTCCGAGGTGTTTTGCCAATACAACAGCTGAATTTACCACTATATATGCCCCACCCAAAAGCCCCGTTAACCCTAATACAAGAAATGCAAAAGCCAATGCCTTTGATTTTTTATCACCTGTTACTTGGTCTATATTATCGTGAACTTTTTTTGCATTCTTTATGCAGTATAGGATAAATCCGGCAAAACAGATCAATAAAAAACATGACTCCATGCGGCTTATGCGAAGATCTATACTGAAAACAAAAAGTAAAGAAGTTACTATTAACAAGATGGGTATCTCGCGCCGCAACAACAGGCTTTCGACCCTGACAGGTTTTGTGATAGCTGAAATCCCTAATACCATACCGATATTACAGATACAGCTTCCTATAATATTTCCCATAGCAAGCGCCTGGCTTTTCTTTATAGTAGCTAAGACGCCTACAAAAAACTCAGGTGCAGATGTCGCAAAGGCAACTACAACAACACCTATTATAAGGGGCCTTATACTGAATATGCGCGCTGTATCTGAAGACCCGTGTATAAACACCATACCGCCCGCGTATAATATAGCTATGCCTAGAATAAATAATAGTATTTGTATTAACATGTGGTATATTATATAGACTTTGTGCAGCTTCTGTCAAGGAAATGTCGTTAAGTACAATATAACCATTTGTGCCAATTCTCGCAGGAACGCAAAAATTACCCCAGCGAGGTAATTTTTGCTCCACGCTGCTGCTCGCTCTCGCATAGTAGTTTTATAGGGCGAACCTTGCCCGCTCGCACCAGCAAGGTCCTGCTCGAATTGCACAAATGTCTATATACTATTATAAACAAAGGCTTGGACATAAAATCAATCGCATAGCGTTTATGCCTTTATCGGAGCCCCGAACCAAATCTGCTCTGAATAGGTTATGCATATAGATTTGGTTCGGGGCGAAGATGAAGGCATAAACGATAATATATTATTTATTGTAAAAACAAGGAGTGTTACTATTTTCCTTTCTTTTTCAAATAGACCATGAGTATCATTATGGCAGCAGGCGTGACGCCCGATATG
>CAZBNF010000092.1:0-4348 GCA_964493115.1 uncultured Planctomycetia bacterium
AATTCCAGATTTTGATATAACCATAACCGGGTTCAACCCACCAGAAATTTCGCATCTTATGGATACCTTTAAAGAATCTTTAGTTGATGCTTTTGACTTTGAAGGCGCAGTTGGTGCCATAGAAGAGCCTATTACTAAGAAAGGGGATGTCATTCAGCTCAATAGTCATCGAATTATGTGTGGAGATTCTGAATCTGAAAAAGATTTAGATAAGTTGATGCAGAATGAAAAAATAGATCTTATACATATGGATCCTCCTTATGGCTGCCTATATCTTTCACAAAATCGTCCTGATCTTCAAGCCAAGTCAAAAAAATCAAAGCGCTGGGAAAAATTATATAAGGATGATTTAAACGAAAAGGAATATGAGGAATGGATTAAAAGTGTCTTGAAAAACATAAGCCGTTTCATGAAAAACGGTGCATCGGCGTATATTTGGAATGGGCACGCAAAGTTTTATTTTGTTCATCAAGTTTTAAAAGAATTGGGCTTTCATATTTCAACAGTTATTACTTGGGCTAAGCCCACCTTTGCTATTTCATATGGAGAGTTTAATCAGCAAACCGAATTTTGTATTTTTTCATGGCTAAAGAATGGTCCGCATAAATGGTACGGACCCACCAATGAAACAAATTTATGGGAAATTGCCAGAGATAAAGTCTCTGATCTGATTCATCCGACTCAAAAAAGTATGCAGATTCCCGCGAGAGCTATTCGAAACAGTTCAATAAGAGGGGACATTATATTTGATGGCTTCCTCGGAAGCGGGTCTAGCGTTTTGGCCTCGGAGAGTCTTGGGCGCCGCTGCTTCGGAATAGAAATCGAACCAAAGTACGTAGACGGAATAATTAAAAGATATGTTGCCTATGTTGGTAAGGACAAAATCTCCGATGAGATAAAAGCTAAATATTTAAAGGAGGCATAATCATATGGAAGAACATAACACAAGCAGCCAGGATCAGACAGCTCTTAAGATTATCCAGGATATAAATTCCGGGGCTTGCGACCCGTGTTTACTTGATAAATCCATGCGTCAGCAATGTATAGAGCTGTTAATAGGTGAAGGCTATACTCACTCGCAATTAGCCCAGCTTCTTAAGCGTAGTGAGAAGACAATATCGCGCGATATCCAAGAAATACGCCAGAAAAACGCCTTAACGCCCAGTGTAGAGTTTGCAAAAGAGACAGTCGGTGAATTGGTTAACAAAGCACGCATACACGCTAGTTATCTTATGCGCCTTGCGCGTGACAGAAATTCGTCAACCAACAGTAAGGCAGGCTCAGAGTTTCTGGCATGGAGAGTAATTAAGGAGCTGGTTGAGAAGCTGCAAACTCTTGGTTTCTTACCAATAAAACCACAGGAAGTTACAGGAGATATATACCATCATGTTTTAGGAAAAGAGGAGGACTCGTATGAAGATGTAAAGAAGATGATTTCAGAAGTTGAGGCAGTAGCCAAAGAAACAAACACGCTATCCGAAGAGCTTACAGATGAAATTGGCCAGCTCAGTGCCCGTATCGATAAAGCCGAGGCTATTCTGAAGCTAAAAGATATATCTCAAAAACAAAAAACCGGCCAAGTTGACCAGGAGGTTAAAAATGAGCAATAATATTCATAATTCCGCATCACTATTAAGACGCAAAGCTGGCGAGGCTTCTATTCATGCCTTTGCTAAACATTACTTAAGTAATCACATAAACATCCTACCCTCTGATGCCCATATTGAAATATATGATATGCTTTATGATATGGCTATCAATAGAGGTAAAAAGCTTGCAATTGCTGCACCACGCGATTTTGGTAAATCTACAATGATAACCCTTGCGTATATTATTTATCTTATATGCTATACCAAAGAACATTTTATTGTGATTATCTCAAACACTGCCTCTCAGGCATGCAAAATTTTGGATAATGTACGAAACGAGCTTATTGAAAACGAAGCCTTACGTAGAGACTTCCCAGAAATATTTGAAAGCAAAGGCAGGCCTAAACCGCCACGTTGGAAGGATAACGATATTATAACGCGTAACAACATAGAAATAGTCGCTTTAGGGTATGGTCAGCAGATAAGAGGCAGTAAACATCGCCATTACCGGCCTACGCTAGTTGTAATGGATGATCTTGAGGCCGGAGAGAACACCTTTTCTTATGAGACTAAGGAGAAGATGAAGCTGTGGCTTGAAAGCTCTATAATGAGATTGGGCTCAGACAAAACAAATTTCCTTTTCATAGGCACAGTCCATAACTCGTTTTCTTTGTTGGGTGAGTATCTAAGTTCTGAAGCTGCCCCCAGCTGGACAGGCAAGAAGTACAAGGCAGTAAAAGAATGGCCCAAACGCATGGACCTATGGGAGCATTGTTGGAAAATCCGCTGCGGCAAAGAAACATATAACGATGCTAAAGGTCAAGAAGCTGCCAAGCAGTACTACCAGGATCACAGCATAGCTATGGAAGAAGGGGCAATAACCCTATGGCCTCAAAAATGGAGCCTTTTCTATCTTATGGAAATGAATATGGAAAATGACCTTAGCTTCCAAAGCGAGATGCAGAATGAGCCGATAGATACAGATAAAATGTCCTTCGATATAGATACCTTTAGCTATTGGGACCTTGAATATCCAACTGTTGATGCCCTTCTAAGAGACTTGGGTAACAGAGTTAGCTTTTACGGTGCCTGTGACCCGGCATTAGGAAGAGGAGGGGATTATACAGCCATCATAGTCTTAGCCAAGTACCAAGATGACTATTATGTTATTGTTGCTGATATTGCTCGTAAGACACCAGATAATACTATAAAGGATATCCTAGCCTATACTAAAAGATACCAATTCTGTGAGTTTGCCGTAGAGACGGATAATTTTCAAGAATTAGTAGCAATTAACTTAAAAGAAGAGGCAATGGCACAAGGCATAAGCATTAATTTGATCTGGCTAAAAAGCTCAGGGATAAGAAAGCGCAATAGGATTTTGTCTCTCTACCCGTGGGTTAAGAATGGTTCAGTAAAATTTTGTAAATCAGATAAGCTATTGCTAGAGCAGTTTAGAATGTTTCCCAAAGGAGATTATGATGATGGACCCGATGCCCTTGCGATGGCGATGAAGATATGCTGTGGACAGCGCCAAGGTGAGTTGGATATTTATGATACAGAAAAAAAGGATGCTTGTTCTGACTCCGAGTATTTCTATGGATGGGATCTTGGAGACAGAGAGTTTTTAGGTTTCGATGATGATGAAGATGGCCCGTCACCCAACTCAAGGGAGATAGATATATTATAGTTTAAGGTGCAAGGAGCTTGGGAGGATCGACTTCCAGGCTCCTTGCAAGCCGGGCAAGGGTCCCTAGCTTGATATTAGGTGGGTTCTTGCCTTCTATGCGTTGCAGGTATTTATAGTCAATTTTTGCAAGTTCTGATAGCTTTTCCTGGGTAAGCTTACGCTTTCTGCGTATTTCCCTCAAATTTCTTCCAAATATCAACCTTATAGATTTTTCCATAACACCTTATTATGACACGGTGCTATATGTATTGACACCTAACTAAAGTAAGGTGTATAATCGCATTACAAAATTTAAGGATGATTTTAACGTGTTACTGTTTAGGTAAGTTGATAAGGAGGTAAAGATGACACGCGTTATAATTTTGTTAGTTGTAATATTAATGTTAAGCAGCGCATTGGCCTTATGCTGTATTGGTTGTAGTAGGGTAAAATTGCCAGCTAAAACGGTAAATTTAATAAATAGAACTTTTGAAGATTTAACTCTCGGAATGACCGAAAAAGAGTTTAAATCGAAATTAGTTTATGAGGAACTTTCACAAAACTCTGCCGCAGATGATAAGCAGTATAGGGTTTATTCTGTTGTGTACAACAATGCTGGTATTAAACCAAAAATGAATGAAGTTGACAACGTCCTTGATGTTAATTGTTCTTTTTTTGAAGGAAAACTTTATGAAATTTTCATAACGTATAAAGTTGATTATAACCCTAGTTGGGATAGTTTTATATATAATACACAGCAAAAATATGGAAAAGAAACGGATTTGATAAATAGTGTTATGTGGGATGATGGGATCACGCGTTTATTTATGTACAGGGCAGTCTATGCAGAGCAATATTTGTCATATCGTGTTACTAAGCGCGGCTATTATTATAAAGTAATGTATTTAGATAATGAGTTAGATGCAAGAAAAAAAGAGCAAGAGAGAAAAGAAGCGCCTTCATTCTAATGGCCCTAGCATTGCCAATTCATCGCAAGTTCTGATAGCTTTTCCTGGGTCAGCTTACGCTTTCTGCGTATTTCCCTCAAATTTCTTCCAAATATCAACCTTATAGATTTTTCCATAACACC
>CAZBNF010000093.1:0-4344 GCA_964493115.1 uncultured Planctomycetia bacterium
CCGTAACAAATTTTGCTGATTAACGTTTGCATATAAATTTGGTTCGGGGCTCATTAAAAAATCCAGCAGTGAGCTGGATTGGTATATAAATTTATTACTACTCTCTAAGTAGGGAGCCCACCTTCTCCCTGCTCATAGAGTAGTTTACATTTTTTAAACTACTATGTCAACCATTTAATATGAAAATTATAAAAAAATTTTGAGAACTCACTCCCTTATTAGAGAGTAATATGTATCATTTGACATATTACTCTAACACCATGCATAGTACGTCGTTTGTGCCTTTGCTTTCGCAGCGCGGGTATTTTTGCAGTATATTTAAAGTCAAGGCAAAAAAAGCCCTATGCGCTGCTCCAGCAAAAGCACAAACGACTACAATCCTACAGAGATCAGGTCCCAATTTACAGGCTATTATCTACTATGCTTTGAATTTTTATAAAATTTTTAAAGAGAGATTTTGGAGATGAGCATGGCGGCTCTTATCACTACTGCTTTCTGGCCACCTCTTGCATTAAGATTAAGCTTGTCTACCTTGATAAGCTGGGGAGAGTTTTTAATATCATATATAAATCTCATAAGAGAGCTCATATCAGACTCTGTTTCTATCTCTACCTCAAACTGCCTATAATGTTCTTTTTGCCTTGCGGGCTTAGGCCTCATGCTCGTTATTCTTAAACTTGAACGCCTGGCAGCTTTTTCAAGTTCATCAAGGACAATAGTAATCTCCTGTTCATCGCTGGGACTCTGTTTGAGTTTTTGCGTAAAATTATTATACTCTGCCTCAATCTTGCTTTTGTCTTTCATCAGAGAAAGTGATTTCTGCAGTTTCGCCTTTATTAACTCTATTCTACTATTAACGTTGCTCCAGCGGGTAACAAGCGGCTCTATCAAAATTATATAGATTAAAGAAACCGCTACGACCAGTATAACAATATACAATATATATTTTTCTCTGGATGAAAGTTTTTTAAACATACCGCGTTATAACCTCTGTTAAAAATTATCTACGGTTAAACTCTTGCTAATCAGTGCTTTCAATTTTAAAATTACATCTTATCTGAAAATCAACCACAGCGCCTTCTCTTGTCTGCCTCTGCACCACTGAGCGCGTTTGAACATTACTAAAAACCTTTGAGGCTTCTAGTATGGATACCAGGCTAAAGACATCTGACATCTTACCGGCTTTTCCGCTAAAACGGACTGTTCTAGATATATCATCATAATCAAAATCAAGCAATGAAATACCTGCTGGTATAAGATCGTAGAGATTATATATGACATCAAGAGAAGATTCGCCCTCTGAAAGGTGAGCTTTAATACTGCGGAGTTTCTTCAGCTTTGCCTCTATCTGGCTTGATGTTTTATTGATTTGGCTGTATATAAACTCAAGGTTTTTTAACGTATTTTCCCTTTGACATATTTTAAAAAGTACCGCGCCAAACAGGGCAGAAAATATAGTTACTAAAAGTGCGGCTGTAATAGCGGCCTTTTTAATCAACAGTTTCTTTTTATTTTTCGTCTTCTGATCTTGAGGCACTAAGTTTATGCCAGCCTCTACGAATGGGCTGCCGCAGATAGCGCAAACTGATGTATTTTCAGGTATCCCTGATTCGCTTAGGGCATTATCAGAGAGCTGGACACCGGATAATGGGTTTAAAAAATCAGATGGGATATCTATGGCAGTATTTAAAAAATTTAAAAAATTCTCACGGGCAATGTTAGCGCCTGTAATCACAAACTTCGTTATATCACCGGTTTCTACATCTTTTTCTTTCAGATACAAAGCTATGGATTGTTTTATTTCATCCACAAGCCTTGCCTTAGATGGATTTACCTGTCCCCGCGACTCTGATATATCATCCGCTCCTATTGATATTGATCTGCTAAAACAAAGGCCTGAGGATGAAACTATCGCTATCTCTGTCCTGTCTGTATCTATATTTACAAGGCATATATAATTCTCACTACCCGAATTAAGGCGTGGTATATTAAGCCAGCCTGCTATAGCCTCCGAACTAAAATATATGTGCTTTAGCCTATGGGCAAAAGAACCTAATATATTATTAATACGTGTTATCTCAGCCTTCGGAGAAAGAACAAGCATAATTCTTGAATAACCCTGTTCGTCTACGCTGATTACCTTATAATCTGATGTTATATCTTCTTCTGAATAAGGTGTCTGTTTCGATATTTCAAACGATATCATTCTTTCAATTTCAGCCCTATCAACAGCAGGAAGCTTAATATATCTCGTGATAACCCTTTCCCTCGGGATAATAGCCGTTATAGCATTAAAGGTAATGCCGTTTCGATTAATCGTATCTGCTAAAATCCTGTGTATCTCCTCTTCAGAAAGGCCCAGTATGGGTTCAACAAGAAGTTTCTCTATAAAAATATCCTTACCCTTGACAACAGTCTGCGATAATTTTAGATATTTTTTATCTACCTCTAAAAAAAGGTCTGTTTTATTGCTAAATGGGGACAAAGCTTTCAATTCCTTTCTTACTCCTGATACCAGAATTTAACCTCTGGCGGATTTTTTCTATCTGAAAAATCATAAACAGCCTCAAGGCGTATTTTCACCCTGTTGGCTTCAGACAACACAATAGCGCGGTATGTATCTGAAACCACACAAATCCGCGGGCTGCTTTCTGACACAAGTTCTCTCATGCGGTTATAGTCATCCGTTGTTATACTGTAAATATTAGCATACCACTGGGGGTCTTGTAAATTCTTTATTTCTACAAGGCCTTTTTCTCCTCTGTCGATTACGGCAGCGCTAAAAGAAAACCATGCGTCATCTTCTGTACCTATAATATTATCCTCACCCTGTCTATATCGGGCTATCTTAGCCGCAAGGCCTGGAAGGTCAGGGCCTATCAAGGCACCTAAGACAGGCTCGCTTGCGGTATTTATATTTACCTTGCCATTGCCATAAACAGTTATATAGGGCTTGATCTTATTTAATGTATCAGCGTTCACACCCTTTACAAGCAGAAGTTCGTATATATTATCAAAGACAGCGTTTTTACAGCCATAAGAAGGCGCAAGTCCCTGATAATAAGCATCCTCAGCACCGTATAAAAGTCCTTTTTCTGAAGACGCTGTTTCATTATCTTGATCCCGCCAATCTATTATAGAACCTGCTATAGATAAGGCGTCGTCTTCATCAACATCAAAAGATATAAGTAAATTCTCAAGGGTATCCTCTGAGGCTGTGTTTATATTTATCTTTGACTGCTCATCCATAAGACCATAGAGCATTGGCGATTTTTCCTCACTCTTTTTCGGAGCTGGATATTCATAACCTACCGTATAATAACCGCCTCCGAACGCGCGCCTTGAAAAAAGATCTTTATTGTTAGCCCATGACTGGCTAAATGCATCTATATCAGAGGACATGCCCGTTTTATACTCTATCGACTTTTCCGATAAAGCACGCGTTAGCCCGGCACGGGCCATGAAATAGGCCTTGCGTTTATCCACGTCATAGGATGTAAGCTTGATGGATATAGAGGCCTGCCTTCCAATTGTAACCGCAAACAAGGAAAGTATGGCAACGATCCATAAAGACACTATTAGTATTACACCTTTTTCTTTTATCAGGCCCAAATCAAACTCCCAACTCATTTGAGCGCAATGGCCTTGCCGCGGGTATCCATACGCGTTTAACAATATGCTGCGGCTTCATACCGCTAATATCTGAAAAAATGACCTCTACGCTTACCGCGACAGGCAGTGATTCTTCTTCCCATAGATCAACCCATTCGTATGTGGCAGAGGTTTCTTCCGTCTCTCCTTCCAGGCCTGGAATAGATTGCTGGTTTTCAGCATAAAGATAAGTAAAACGTATACCAGATAAACCTTCTGCGACAACTTCTTCTTTACCCGATAGTAACCCTGGCATAAGTTCTGCCCCGGTGTCATAACCTGCCGCAAAAAGACTTAAAGCTTCCTGGAGGGACTGTGTTTTTCTTACAAGCACATACGAATTATCGCCCTGCTTAATATAATAACTTATGCGCCCCGCGTTAAATGGGGCATTTTCTTTATCTGTTAGCATGCTTGTAAAGGATACCTTCTTATCCTCTCCTTCGAACGGTATATTCGTCATAAGAAAAGCGTTTTTCAGGTCTTTTTCCATATTCAACAACACATATCTCAGCCTCTGCTGAGAATCAGCCTCCTCTGATATACGCCTGTAGGATACGATGCCACCCCTAAAACAGGAATATAGTACAACTGCTATAGCAGAAAATATTGACATAGCCACCAAGAGTTCAACTAATGTAAACCCCGAACGTTTTGAATATACTTTTGTCCCTAGCAAAATGTTCGGGGTAA
>CAZBNF010000094.1:0-4317 GCA_964493115.1 uncultured Planctomycetia bacterium
TTCAGGTTGGGGGTGTGAAACCCGCCTGCTATTAACACCGCGACAGAGACATCCTCCTGGTTCATCAGGGATATTGTATTCTGTACAAAGGCATCATCTCTTTCATTAGCGATGTCATAAAACCTGACAAGTGTAGACAGATTTTTATCAAGCGTGTAGGCCGGCGTTATGCCCGCTGTGCGCGGCTTGTTGCGTCCTGCCTGCTGTTGTAAAAAATCAACCCAGCCTGCCGTGATAAATGAGTTACGGTTTTGCTGGTAGTATTTAAAATCATTTGGCACAAGTTTAAGTTGTAAAAAATTATCAAGCACCCGCGCGCTTCTTGATATATTATACAATTGCCTTTGCTGCTGGTCCTTGATCAGGGCATTCTCTACTACACGCGATAGCTCGTCGGCCTCTTCGAAAAGCTTAGCGGTATCGATATTTTCATGCGCACGTATATATTCAATATATTTTTCAAGGTTTGTGTAGTGCTGGGTGGACTCCCCCGCTTTGTGGGCCACATCAAGAAGATACTCATGATATTGCAGGGGTGTCAATTTGTTAAGGCGAAATTCGAGCGATTTTGTGACAAGCGTTGTCAGGTCTTGTTTTGATAAGCTTTTGGATAGTTTTTCAATAAGCGCTGCTCTCTCTTTTTCAACAACTGGAAATTGTATGGCGCGTTCCGATTCCACAACTGCCATAAAACCTGAAAAATTCGGATACGCCGCTATGCTGTGTTTTGTCCTGCCCGCCGCTGTGTCCAGGTATCTGTAGTAATCTGCCAGCGTTATTTTTTCGTTGTCATAGTCCTGCTTGGTCTGTTCAAGCTCAATAAGCTGCGGCGAATACATCTTCTTTTTAAGCTGCTCAATGGCGCTGCTTAGCCCAGACAGTTCTGCTGATGCTTCCTGCCTGAATTGTTCTATTTCGAAAAACGTGTCTAGGTTGGCCTTATACAATGTCTCGTCTTCGATGCCTTCCAGCTTTATGTCGTAGTCCGATACTATATCTAAATATTCCTCGCCTGAGATCTTGCCTTCTCTGAGGTATTCTTCCGCGACCTCCTGCCTGCGCTCAAAGTCGGCATAGGAACGCAGATATGCAAGGCTTACATTGCCCCATCCGCCTTCCACCATAATCAACTTAAGATTATTGTCTTTAATTAGAGACTCCAATATTTTGCTTAGATTTTTCTGCGCTTCATAGTTGGTATGTATATCCTGTATGTGGATGACTACCTTGGCGTTTTCTCCTCGCGCTGTGTAACCTTCAACCAGATGCCCTGCCCCCTCGGGGATACTTACGGGTATTGGCATGTTCTTGGCGCTGCTTATACGCTGAGAGTCAATGGGGATAGCGGGCTCCGCAAAAGGATACCGCGTGTCCGCGCTCTTTTTAATAGCACCTTTATCTGCCGCTATATATAACGATAATACTAATATTACACCAAACGCTACAACGATACCTATATATGTACTTTTTTGTTGCATGCACTCTCCTTGCTGGTTGGGGTTCAATATATAGACAACTTCTTTAAATCTTTTTCTAACTTAATATGAAGTATAGCATATACATAGGTTCTTGTCAAGGTTAAAACTACTCTTATACCTATAACAGTTCAGCTCTCCGCGGAACACTGAGCTATTACTAATAGGTTGATTTCTTCATAATGGTTATATTAAACCAAAATCCGGTCTCTGTACTCCAATACACTTGCCAGGGTAAGCGGGTTAGGATCCTCAATATCAACCGAGCTCCATGCGTCCATCATATAGCGCTCAACATAGGCATACGGTAAGAATCCGTAACCCTTTTGTCCCCATTTATCAGACCAGGAGTTCTTAAATTTGATAACTTTATTTTTATCGTCGTAACCTACCGGGCAAATTGCATGACCGCCCAAGGCAGTTTCATTTTTCTTAGGCAAAGACACAAGCCCGGTTTTAGTTTTCATCATCCCTTCAAAAACTTCAACACCAATAACACAGGGCCCCTTAGCAGCAAGGCTCAAACGCAGCTCATTAAGGTTAAGTATGCGGGCATAAGACATAACGCGGAATTTTTTGGCGTTAGAAATGGCGCCTTTTTGAGCCATGGTCTTTTGATGAGGAGAATATGGCCAAAACTTTTCCTGACAAACACCTTTATTTTCAAGCACCTGCATCGCCGCGCGAATGGTAGTGCCTTCTTCTCCCGGCATACCGTCAATCTTTTTGCATTCGCTATAAACAAACCGCGGGGAAAGCTCTATTAACTTTTCATAGTCAAGTAATTCCTGATATTCCTTCATCCCTGCAGCACAGGCAAAGCTAACGCAGGTCCCTTCATCTCCTTGGTCCCTAACTGGCGATAGCTTCGGCGTGTAATCAATTTTCTTGGGCGGTTTTATAACCGGTAGATACGCGCGCATTAAATAATCTCTATCGTCAAACTTATCTTTAATACATCCAAATTTACTCATTTATTTTCCCCCTTCTCTATTCCGTTTCCATTAAAATTATACCATATTTAAAGAAGCACTCTAACTTCCTTTAATTTTTCTAACACATAGCATGTCCACCTAATCTATGCTGTGCTGAATCGAAAAGCTCGAACCCTTACTATATCCAGCAATTCCGCTCTTTCTTTCTCTGGCAAATAAGTATCTTCTTTCACAAGGCTGCTAATGGTTTCGATTTTTCCCAAAATTTTCTTATAGCTTACTGTACTGCGTATTTTAAGTGTTTTAGCAAACTGCTCAAAATCTTTACCATTTATTTTATTTTTCTTCCCATCCATTGATAAAGCTAAATCTTCCTCACCCGGTATAACTAATTTAGAAGACACAATATCATAGGCAGGAGAAAGCCTGATATGTTTTTCTTCATCATAAATTATTGAAAAATTCTTTAGATGCGCGTCTCCATTGCCTATTATGAAAAAGAATAGGGCTCTTTCGAAAAAAAGTTGCAAATCAAGTCCTGGAACTTCCGAAATTTCTCGTAATTTATGGCCAATTTCTTCTAGAGAACCTTTATATCTGTCTTTTTTGCCTAAAATTTGTGAAAAATCTTCTTGGTGCAGCTTCTTTCCCTTGGTTCTATCAAATCTTTTTACAATATAGGCCAAACTATCGTCTTTCAATCTAATAAGAGAATGGGATGGAACCGCAATTTCCAAGCTTGAAGCTATATTCATACATAAATTTTCATTCTGCGGAATATTTGGGAATGTATTGTTTTGGGGTTTTAAAATATATTCTCCGTCCTTAGCCGCGATCTCCAGTTCTTTGTTATTTCGATTTAATTTCATTGAAAGCTTTGCCTGGACGCCGGATATTGACATTTTACCAACCATTTCTTGAGCCTTTATTGAAATTTCATTTAGCGCAAAGTTTATTTTGGGACAATAATTTACCCCAAATAAACCTTTTAAACAGGATTCATGATAACTATTTTCGGGCTGAATACTTTTTCCACAAAGAAGACAATGATTCATTTTAATTCCTCTACTGTAACTGCGCCTATTGTTTCTTTGCATGTAGCTATCAGAAGTCCAAAAGTGTCATTTTTATCTATCTTCAATTTTTTAGTAACCATATTAAGATACCAGCCTTCTGGCAAAAGGCCTAGAAAGAAAGCGAAAAGGCTGCTGCTTTCATAGGATTGCTTTGTGGTTGGTAAAGAAATAGAGATTGGTCTATTTTGCTTCATAAAATCGTTATCGTAGGTAAAACGATAGCCCTCTCTTGTTTCTTCTATTATCCCCGCCTTCTTGTCACGATACATGACAATAGCTCTTCTGAGGTTACTAGTTTCCATTTTTTACCGCCTCAATATGATAACCAAAAAAATCAAGGACGAGATTAACCTTATCCATTCTTACCGTAGGCTTGCCTCTCTCCAGTTCTCTTATAAATCGTAATCCCACTCCTACTCGTGCGGCTAATTCAATTTGTGATAGTTTCGCTTTTTTTCTTAGCTCTCTAATTTTTCCAGCTATTTCCATTTGGCTAAAATCCTCCATTTAAAATATACACCCTTTAAGGTATAATGTCAACAATTATAGTAAAAAATATACCTTTTAGGGTACACTATAGTATTAATGTGAACATTGTTATACCTTATAGGGTATATAATGCATTGTTATTTGCTACAACATACCCTTTAGGGTATAATAACTCATTCTATGTGCTGGGTGCGATAAAACTTCCTTGGGCTAACCTAACCTGGCCCATTTATCCCATTCTGTCAAATTTAATAAATGTCTGGTCTTATTGTTAAAAATTGGGGCAGTAAAAAGAAGGGCGTAACCCCTTTTACCGCTCTATTTTAAATTGTGACACAGTCT
>CAZBNF010000095.1:0-4275 GCA_964493115.1 uncultured Planctomycetia bacterium
CCCTTCTTCGTTCGGTTAGAAGAATGATATTCCTTAGCGCTTCTTTACTGTTTGCTGACAGCCACCGCTTATCAAATTCCGGCTCCTGAGTGATCTGTGCAATAGCTGCAAGAGCTTTTAGATGCAGATTACGCTCATCGAAAGATCCCACAAGAATAAATATGATATGCGCGACATTATCATCGGGGAAGATAATCCCTGCTTTTGCTCTGATCAAAATTATCTTAAAAATATTCTTACCTTCAATAAGGATATGAGGTATTGCCAATCCTTTCCTCAAGACTGTGCTGGCTTCCTTTTCTCTTTCAAAAAATTTCACGAATAATTTTTGAGAATCTAATTTTAGTTCTTGGCCTAGAATAGCGGATATCTCTCTGAAGAGGTCCTCTGCCTTCAGCGGCGTATCTATATCCAGAACCTGGCTTTCTTCAATTAGTTTATGGAATTTATCTTCTATAACTCCATCTCGCTGGATAACGATATCCTTTAATTCAGTAAGAAGGCCTTCTGAGGCCAGCCCTTTATCCTTAGCAACTAATTTCTCCAAAGCATATATAAGGGCGGAATCCTGCGTTGCTCTCTTTTGCGCATAAACTTTATACCAAGCTACTCCCAAAAAAAGAAATATGGCTGTTACAAAAAGAATAAATGATCCCATTTCTACAAGAAGAAAAATCCCGCCTAATATTCCAAAGATTTGCATATAAGGATACAGCGGGGACCTGAATTTTGGCCTGTAGCTTAAAATTTTGCTTTCTCTAAATAGAATTAGGGTCAGATTAGCAAAGATATAAAGCAGGATTAATACGCTTGAAGCAACCTTTACCAACAACTCAAGCCTTAAAAAAAGAATAGCTACAACCATGAAAAATCCAGTAGCAAGTATAGAGACGTACGGGGTCTTGAATTTAGAGCTTATTTTTTGAAAGGCTGAAGGCAAAAGCTTATCTCTACTCATCCCCAATGGATATCGAGAAGCGGTCATTATCCCGGCATTCGCAGTTGAAATAAAGGCTAAGAACGCGCCAATGCTTATAATTATTTTCAGTAAATTCCCTCCGAAGATTGCCGCTCCATCCGAAATAGGGGTAAGTGTAGATTTTAGATTCACTGGGTCCATTACTCCTATGGTCACATAAATAACTAAAGCGTATAAAATAGATGTCACTGCTAATGAGAAAATCATGCCTAGTGGTATATTTTTCCCGGGATTTTTAACCTCCTCCGATAATGCTACCACTTTGGTTAAGCCTCCGAAAGAAATAAACACAAAACTCGCTGTATAAAACAACGGGGTAACCCCTTCGGAAAAAAATGGTGAAAAATTTCCTGAACTAACATTGGCTAAACCCAGAATAATGTAAACAGCAAGAGCACCCAAAAGACCCGCTACTATAAACACCTGGAATTTTACTGCCTCTTTGACGCCTATAAGATTTAATAAAATAAAAATTACGCAGCAGGCCAGAGCAATTATATTTAAAGGAATACTGGTTATCAAACTCAAGTATGCGCCCATTCCTAAAAGGGCAAAAGCCCCTTTCAGGCTTAAAGAAAACCACGTACTAAAACCAGCTACGGTTCCAAAAAGCGGGCCAAAACCTCTCATTATATAAAAATAATCCCCGCCGGCGCGAGGCATGGCTGTGGCTAGCTCCGACATGCTCAAAACTGTAGGGATACAAAAAATACTTGCTATTATATAAGAGAGGATAACCGCTGGTCCTGCCTTGACAAAGGCCAGACCTGGCAGTATAAATAAACCTGAACTGATCATTGCCCCTGTAGCTACACAAAAAATATCCAAAAAGGTAAGCTCTCTTTTTAATTTTTTCTCCATTTAAACACTCCTTATATCGTTCAGATTTATCTACACTACAAAAAGTTTACCTGAGTCCCTAAAGGCAATAAACTTTCACTTAATTATCATATAACCGGCTATTACAAGAAGGCAGAAACCAAAGACCTTGCGTAAAGCTGCTTCGGGAAATCCAATAGCAAGCCTGGCCCCGAGATAGCCTCCTATGATAAAGCCTAAGCATATGAAGCCCGCGACAGGAAGATTGACATGGCCTTGTTTATAATAAGCCACTGCCGCAAGTATACCTATAGGCGGCACCAGCATAGCTAAAGTAGTCCCTTGCGCAGTATGCTGGGAAAAACCAAAAATATAAATCAAACATGGCACCACTATAATACCGCCACCTATCCCAATCAAACCGCTCATTATTCCGGCAAAAATACCTACTATTATATACAAAAATAAATTTATCATACTTTTTCTCCCCGCTCAATTCAAGAATCCTTCTATACCCAGACGGATGAACCGCGTTTTCCAAATCTGCAAAAAGTGACTTAATTATCGCTATCCTGCTTATTTTGTTTGTATCGTCAGTATGAATATATCATCTGTCTGCTTATCCAGGCCAAAAGTGTTTATTCGCTCAAGCAGTCGATCGTTGAATTCAACAACATCCATGCCTATATTATCCTTGGCAAAAACTTTAAGATTTTCATAACCAAACAGTTCACCATCAATATCGCGCGCCTCAATTATCCCGTCTGTGAATAATATAAGCCTGTCGCCTTTCTGAAAACTGACCTCTGTATTGTAGACCTTTTCATCGGCCATGCCTATCCCCATCAAAAATGTCTGGGAATCCATAAGCAATATATTGTTGTCCCTTGACTGCACGAGTATCTGAGAAGGGTGGCCATGATTTGAATAGATCAACTTTGATTTCGAAAAATCAAGCATGCCGCAAAAGGCTGTAAGATAAAAACCCATCTTTCCAAAATCTTCATCTATAAATCTGCCTAAACTTTTAAGCAACTCTCCTGGCAGGGGTTTTTCTCTGAGCATTCTTTCTATCTCTGTATGTATGCGGTTTACCAATAACGCTGAGGATACTCCATGGCCTGTGATATCAGCCATTATAAACATAAGCTTATCCTTATCGATAAAACTGAATTTCGCGTAATCGCCTCCCATATAAAACATAGGCTGATATGTAACCGCTATATCTGCAAGATCACTTTGCACAGAATGGGGTATAATGCTTCTTTGTATCTTTCTTGCAACTTCTAGTTCTTTCATCATAATCGCATTTTTTTCCTCTATCTCGGCCTTTGATAAAAAATTTCTCTTGCGCAAAATACTTTCGGTTCTCTTTGCGATAATCCCTATGCCTATAGCAACTGTAAGAATTGCTATGTTGATAACAAAGATCTCATTGTTTATGTATGTATCTGAAACCAGATATACCCAGATAAAATTCACCAACGTAAAAGCACCAAGTGCTGCGGTCTCCTTGGCAGTCCACGGAAGAAGAAGTATGCCCACAAAAAACGAAAAAAGCACCAATGTAATACCCATATGTATTATAAGCTCCGGGTGTGTAGGGGCTGCCAGTATATCAATTAGAATCAAGAGCATGGTAAAGACAGCGGCGCGTATTCTATGGAAAGTCAAACTTTCGCTGAATCCGGATGTCAGCAGAAGGACTATTGAAAATCCAATGCCCCCTATTACGCCCGGTAAATCTTTTTGGCTTAAAACATGCTTAAAAAACGTAAGGCCTGCTACAAGCTCTATGAAAAAGGCGGTTATCGCGATATAGCAAAAGAGGTTTATCCTTAAATAGAATAACCTGCTTAGCTCTGAATCATAGGAAGGCCTAAGCCGTTGAGGAAAGACATTTTCATTCATATTCTATACTCTGATTTTTTTATCTCCACAATCGGAGAACTCAGGTTGACCTCAAGGCCGTTGTATTTCAGCCATTCAAAGTCAGGTTTAGCGGAGTGCCATACATATGACTTCGGTATCAGGACTTTCACGAAATTCAACAACCCAAGCTGCGGGTCAAGGCAGAGTTTATATGCTTGCATTTTCTGGCCAGTTACTTCAATTTCTTCCTCGCCTACTATATACAACCTGCATCTTATAAGCTTTGGCTCATTGCTTAACATCTGTATTACTGTCTCTTTCTTATCTTTTTTTAAAAATTGCTGTATATAAAGACCCAGTATAAGCCTGTTTACAATATCCTCTTTTATCGTAAAAACCTCCTTATACACTTTTCCTGATTTTTTATCTTCACGTGTAAAAGTTGCGCGGCTGGAAGTATAATCAAATTCCTGGTTTTCAACAGATATAAGTTCTCCAGAGGTATTAAATATCACGGTATGATTCTTAACCGGCTTGATTTGCTCATTTTCTCTGGTGTACTCTAATTCTGACTGCCATGAAATCTCTTCCTTAAAACCGCCATA
>CAZBNF010000096.1:0-4264 GCA_964493115.1 uncultured Planctomycetia bacterium
GGCCTAGTATTATTTTTGTGGCATTTTTTTATTTCTTATGATATAATGCGTGAATGAAATATAAGCATGCGTTGTTTTTATATCCTTATGGTGTAAAGAAAACCACCACTGCCTCAGTTAACAGGCTTTTTCCCCCTACAGGCCTTGAATATATAGCAACAAGCGCCAAAGGATTTGCAGAGAAGATCACGCTTCTTGATCTTAGATATGAAGAAGAGCTTTCTACCCCTGAAAAACTCCTCGATTTTATCCGCAAAGAGATAGATATCATATGTGTCAGCATAGGCTGGGATAGAGAATTCAATGATATATGTGATCTATTAAATCTTATGCCGGATAATATACCTTTGGTTGTGGGGGGCTACAAGGCAACAGAACAGGTGGAAGAGCTTTTTCAAGCCTGCCCTAATATAGATATCATTGTAAGGGGCGAGGGCGAGGAGACTATAAGAGAAATACTGAAAGATTTGCCAAAGGAAGATATTTTAGGCATATCTTACAGGAAAGAGAGTAAGGTATTTCATAATCAGATAAGGCCTTTGCCAGAAATAGATATTATCCCATATCCTGACAGAGGGTTAAGGAAAGGGAAATACCAGCTGTCGTTATACGGAACGCGCATAACTGATTTAAAATTCGATACTGTATTAAGCGCCAGGGGATGCCCTTTTAACTGTAAATTCTGTACATTCAGCTTAAACCCGCTGGGCCAGAAAAGACCTTATGCCGAACGCAGCATAAGCTCTGTTATAGAAGAAATAGAGCTTCTGGACGCCGATGTCATACTTTTTAGCGACGATAATTTTGCAACTAATGTTAAACGAGCTTCAGCTATATGCGATGAGATTATCAAGCGAAAAATAAAGAAACGTTTTCTGGCACAAGTCCGTATTGAGATAGCCCAACACCCTGCTTTTATAGCAAAGATGGTAAAGGCGGGCTTTAAGATGCTTTCACTCGGCATAGAATCCCCGCATGATCATATACTCGCGCAGCTTGGTAAGGGTTTTGGCAGGACCCAGCTCAGGGAGGCCTTTGATGTGCTGAGGAAATACCCTATATTCTATCACGGATATTTTATATACGGTAACATAGGCGAGACAGAGGAAGAGATGCTTTATATATCGCAATTTGCAAGAGAACTTGGAGTTGACACAGTGGCGTGCAATAAGCTAAGGGCTGATAAATTTTCCCCTATAAGAAAAATGGTGGAGAAAATGCCCCAATATCACCTTACCGCAAAAGGAGAAGTGTATTCAGATACATATAGCCATTCAGCTCTGAAGAAGATAAATAAAAGGATAAAGTTTACATTTTACACCCCGCTTAAAATATTAAAGATTGCGAATAAATCCATCAGGGTAAGATTTTTTACGCTCGGAGAATTTGTATCTATATTAACTACCGTGCCGTTTTTGATGAAACATATTATAACCAGAGAAAAAGAAAAGGCGGCGTTAAGGCGCGCCTAGAGGAAAAATACATGCAAAACCAACAGAATAGCTCATTTGATGGGCTGGGGATATGCCCTAAGATATTGGAAATATTACACAAGATGCGGTTTACTGTTCCTACGCCTATACAATATAAAGCCATCCCTATTGCTATAGAGGAAAAAGATCTTATAGGCGTGGCTCAGACAGGAACAGGAAAAACGCTTGCTTTTGCTATACCGATTGTGCAGAGGCTCTCTCAAAAAAAAGGCAAGTGCCTCATCCTTGTCCCGACAAGAGAGCTTGCCCTGCAAGTTGATGTGGAATTCCGCAAGATAGGGTCGGCTTTTGGCGTAAAAACATCGGTTATCATAGGCGGCGCCCCTATGCATATACAGCTAAATGAGCTTAAAAGAAACCCGCGAATTATAATAGCGACCCCGGGCAGATTAGTTGATCATATAAGCAGGCGCACCGCGCCGCTATATGATGTTGACATTCTGGTATTAGACGAAGCAGATCGAATGCTTGATATGGGGTTTTTGCCTGATATAGAACGCATACTCAATGTAATCCCTAAAAAAAGGCAGACAATGCTTTTTTCAGCAACAATACCAAAAGAGATAATACAGATCGCAGCAGCCCATATGAAATTGCCTGTGCATATTGAGGTGGCCCCATCAGGCACAGCCCCGGAACGTATTATACAGGAGCTTTTTATAGTAAAGAAAGACGCGAAAAATAAGCTTTTGGCAACACTTCTCCAGCAATACAAAGGATCTGTTCTTCTTTTTTCCCGGACAAAAATTGGGGCAAAAAAGATTACAAGGTATATTAAGACAATAGGCCATACTGCCTCAGAAATCCATTCTGATAAGTCTCTGGGCCAAAGAAAAGAAGCGCTGGCAGGATTTAAAACAGGCAGATACAGAATACTTGTTGCCACTGATATTGCCGCACGCGGCATAGATGTTATAGGCATAGAGCTTGTTATTAATTATGATATCCCGGATGACGCGGAAAATTACGTGCATCGCATAGGACGCACTGGCCGCGCGGGACATGAAGGGCGTGCCATATCTTTTGCTACGCCTGAGCAGAGCATAGGCGTGCGTAATATAGAAAAAATTATAAAAACGGCTTTGCCCATATTAGGGCACCCTGATTTTCCAAAAGAGCAATTTATAAGTTCCAGCAAAGAGGCAAAAAGTTATCAGTCTCGCTACAAGGGAAAGGGTAAGAGTTTCAGCAGGAAAAGTTCGTATAGTCCTCACAAAGGTAAGTTTAATAGAAACAAGCATAGCAGCTATTCCAAATCTAAATAGTATTTGGAGAAAAGCATGGATAAGAAAAATTTTCTTTTTGTTTCATACGACGGCTATATTGGTGATACTGCCTGGCAGGTTATCAAAGAAGGCCATGAGGCAAGGTATTACATACAGGATGAAGAAAACCAGGACATAGCAGATGGTTTTGTGCCCAAGGTTTATAATTGGCAGGAGAATATAGGCTGGGCTGATGTTATTGTCTTTGATGATGTTTTAGGCCATGGCAAGTATGCGCAGAAATTACGCAAGGAGGGGAAGTTTGTTGTAGGCGGCACAGAGTATTCCGATATGCTTGAAGATGATCGCAGTTTTGGCCAGGAGGAGTTAAAAAAGGCAGGTATTAACATCCTTCCATATAAGGAATTTCGCGACTTTGATGATGCTATAAGACATGTAGAAGAGAGCCCCGGTAAGTATGTCATAAAACCAAGTGGAGAGGCCCAGAATATAAAAAGAATGCTTTTTGTTGGTGAAGAGGAAGACGGTAAGGATGTTATAGGGGTACTCGAGGCCTATAAAAAGGTAGCCTCAGATGATATACAGGTATTCCAGATGCAGAAAAGAGTAATAGGTGTTGAGGTAGCAGTTGGCGCTTTTTTTAACGGATCAGATTTTGTATATCCCATTAATATAAATTTTGAACATAAAAAACTCTTCCCCGGCCAGATAGGCCCTTCTACGGGTGAAATGGGGACAGCAATGTACTGGGGAGGCACCAACAGGATATTTAATCAAACCCTGCTAAAGCTGGGGGGTAGGCTTAAGGAGGAAGGTTATGTCGGTTATATTGATATAAATTGCATTGTAAACACCAATGGGATATACCCGCTTGAGTTTACAGCCCGTTTTGGGTATCCTACAATTTTTATACAGCAGGAAGGTATCAACATGCCTATGGCGGATTTTCTGTTTGGATTAGCCAGCGGCACCATGAAAGAGTTTAAGGTCAAGAAAGGTTTTCAGGTAGGCGTAAGGATCGTTGTCCCGCCCTATCCTTTTAATGATGAAGACACCTTTGAGAGGTATTCAAACAACGCGACAATTTTTTTCAAGAAAATTAATTATGACGGGATACATATCGAAGATGTGAAAAATGTTGATGGCCAGTGGCTTGTTGCAGGAACATCAGGCGTTGTGCTGGTTGTTGTCGGCACAGGCCAGACCATGAAACAAGCCCAGGCGCAGGTATATAACAGGGTAAAGAATATAATAATACCAAACATGTATTATAGGACAGATATCGGTGACAGGTGGTTTGAAGATTCCGACAAGCTGCATACGTGGGGCTATTTAAGAGAGGTCTAGAAAAGGAGTTGATATGGCTGATAAAATAGCGATTTTTATATTAACATTTTTGCTTATATTTGCCAGCGCTACTTCGTCAAATTCTTCCTCATTCGGGAGAGATATATTTTCTGAGAATATTCCGCAGCCGATATTGAAAGAGCCTGTTACGGACAAGGTGGATCTGTCCGGAAAAAAAGAGTTGGTTTTTAGGTGGAG
>CAZBNF010000097.1:0-4251 GCA_964493115.1 uncultured Planctomycetia bacterium
CTTCATAATATTATATAAGACACAAGTCTTACTGTCAATACAAAAAACAAAAAATGTTATTAGTATAAGCGGCGGCTTACATATAAAGAAATCTATTTCATGACTAATCGTTTACGCCTACTAATTATCTCAAATGGTAAAACTAAATAATGCCGCGCTTTTTCATTGTATCCAAAAGCTTAGGTATGGCATCTTCCGCGGCTTTTTCGCCAACCGCTATTATTTCAGCGGCCTTGTCAAAGGCCATCTGGTCAATATTCTCTCCAAGCGGGACCTCTATCACAATATCGGCAGGCTTTGTTTCATGTTTATTAAGTTCACTTCCTATTATCTGTATGGATTGAAAAAGCACCTGAAATATATTGGATATTCTTCCCTTTCTTACGCAATAGCCAACGTCAACTGCCACAATGAAATCAGCTCCCATCACTTTAGCCGCATCTGAAGGCACTGTGCTCCTTAAACCGCCATCGACAAGAAGCCTTCCATCTATGCGCACTGGTATAAATATTCCTGGTATAGAACAACTTGCCCTTATAGCCCTGCTTAGATTGCCAGATTTTATAATAACCTCTTCACCATTTTCAATATCAGTAGCTACAATCGCGAGTTCTTTTCTTAAATCCGGAAAGCCTTTCTCCTCCAAAAGCCCTTCAATTATTCTTTCAAGATTCCTGCCTTCTAAAAACCCTGTCTTTGACAGGACAAAATCGCTTAAGTCTCTCCATGTAGTCTTTAGAGCAATATCCTCTACATTTTTAAGTGATAGCCCTAACGCGTATATTGCCCCCATAAGTGAGCCTATACTCGTACCTACTACAATATCAAAGGGTATCTTATGGCGCTTAAACACCTTTAAGACACCTATATGGGCGATCCCTCTTGCGGCACCTCCACCTAAAACAAGGGCTGTCTTTTTGTTTGCTGTGTTCATTTGATAGAAATCCCCGCATAGCCCACAACGCTGCTATAATCTCCTGTAATATCACCGCTTGTACTATATTTTATAAGCCTTGCTGATCTTCCGCCTAGTTTTTTCACAGCAGAGATCATAATAATAACCGGCACATAACCACACATGCTGATATCATGCTTTCTCACCGTTTCATAGAGCAGCTTCTCATCGAGTTTTAATACAGCATCAATAGCCATTTTATCTTTATTTCTAGCATTGTCCCGCGGTTCATAGTGGGTCATATCGCTGCTTGCTACAATTAATATATCCCCGCCCGACTCTTTTATGGCATCAGCTAAAGCTGCGGCCATCTGCTGGTATTGCCCAAAATCACCATCACTTAATATTATAGGGACAATTTTAAATGCATTTTTAAAATACTGCATTATTGGGAGCTGGACTTCTATTGAATGTTCATACGCGTGCGCGGAGATATCATTCTTTATCAGACCGGTATTTTTGCAGATAACAGCTGACAGCTCCTCATCAACGTCTATATCGCCAAGCGGAGTACGCCATTTGCCCGTTCCGTAAATCGCAAAGTTCTCTCCGATACCTGTATGATTAGGCCCTAATATTATAACTGAATCGGTTATACGGATATTCGAAAATAATTCACATGCTATTGGCCCGGAATATGTATAGCCTGCGTGAGGAGCAACTACTGCCAACGCGTCTTCTTTATCGGTTTTAGCGTTCGACATAGACTTTATCTGGGCCTCTAAAGCCTTTTTAGAGGCGGGGTAAAACTTACCAGCTGCAGCAGGCTGCCTTATCATCTAATCCTCTTTTTTATCAGGCAATGTCTTAGAGACAACGCAGGCACCAGGTGTAAGATATTTGTTGGACAGTTGCATGACCTCTTCCCTGCTGATATTTCCTATTATGTCAGAATATAGCAGGTAATGTTCAAAACCAAGGCCATAGAGTTCATCAAGGGCTATCTTCTGGGCAAAAGCACTTGCTGTCTGCAGCCCTATCTGGTACTGCGATATGAGGCTCTTCTTTGCCGAATTTATTTCTTCTTCAGTGATATCGCCCTGGTTCACAAGCTTGATCTGTGAGAATATATCTTCAGTAACTGAATCTATGTTTTCCGCGGATGAAGCCGCATAAAATATAAATGACCCTGCATCAATTCCTGTCATACCAAACACTCCAAGTGTGTATGCCTGGCCTTTTTGCTGCCTTATTTTATCATAAAGCCTGCCTGCTGAGCCTGAAAACACGGATGAAAGTACTTGAAGCGGATACCTTTCGGGATTCGTTATTTCGGGGCTTCTGAATCCCGCCATAACCACCGCCTGATTCTTATTCAGCGTATTTATCAAATCTATCCGTTCCTTAAGAGGCAGCATTTTGGGCCTATTAATCCTGATCCCGATCTTACCCTTAATCCCCCTTAGTCTTGAATCCATCAAAGCAAAAATTTCTTCTGTATTCACATCGCCGCATATAGATACAACCATATTGGGGCCAACACAATAATTCCTGTAAAAATTTATAATATCTCTACGCGTTATCTTACCGATCGACTCAGGGGTTCCATACTGTGTCAAACTGTATGGGCTTTCTCTAAATAGATGTTTTCTTAGTTCTTTTTCTGTTAATGAAAATATATCGTCATCTCTTAAGCTTATCTGCGCCGATATGTCATTTTTAAGGCTACGAAGCTTGTCTTTTGGGAATGCAGGCCTTAAAAGCACATCAGATAATATGTCTATACCCTTTTTAACATCTTCACTCATCATATCAAGCGACAGCCCAAAGCTGTTATTTCCACTATAAGATGAGAGACTTCCGCCAATAGATTCCACCGCGTAAAATATATCCTCTTCGCTGCGGCCGGCAGTACCTTTAAGCAGCATCTGGGATACCATATTTGATATACCGTTATTCTCCACGCTCTCAGCGTAAAGTCCTCCTTTTATACACACCTGCGCAGACACTATGGGAAGGCTTTTATCTTCGGATACGAGGACTCTTATCCCGTTTCGCAGTGTTTTTCTTGATACCTTTCGGGACAGATCCCGGGTATCGGGGCTTTTCTCCAATGTTTTTTGGACCAACCCGGCAGGAACCAGGATTACCTTTGTCATATTATATCTTTTTATATATTTATCTGCCACGCGGATTAAATCATCTGATGTAACTGACTTTACCCCCTCTATATAATGACTCGAGAAATCTATATCGCCTGTCAGCAGCTGGCTTACTCCCAAATCAGCGGCCTGTGAATCCTGCGTTTGCTTGCTGAATACATATGAGCTGATTACCTGATTCTTGGCTCTATCAAGGTCTTTCTTTTTGATTGGTGACTTTTTTATCCCATCCAGAATATTAAATATTTCATTTACAACCTTTTCCTCATTCCCGGGCTCAAAAGTCGATCCTATTAAAAAAACCCCCGGATGAAAAGGGGTATAGCTGTAAGCATCTACTGCATAAACAAGGCCTTGCCTGTTATGCAATTCTTCGTGCAGGAAAGAAGATCTGCCTGTTCCTAGTATTACAGCAAGCGTATCAAGGGCAAATATATCCGCCTCCGATAGCGATGAAGAATGAAAACCTAGAAGCATTGATGTCTTGGATGTGGGGTATTCAATTATACTTGTCCGCGGAGCTATCTGCATAGGCTCCTGAGCCAGGGGTAATATTGCCAGGGGTTTGCGCTTAAGCTTATTAAAGTTTTCATCCACTGCTTTTTTAACAGCATCTATATCCATATCGCCTACAATAACCAGGACCATATTATTGGGCACATAAAATCTTTCATAATATTTTTTGACATCATCTCTGGTAAGAGTATCGAATATATCCTGGAAACCAATTATGGGGTTGCGATATGGATGAACAATATAGGCCGTCTGCCAAAATTGGACAGATAGATATTTCTGCGGATTATCATTTATATAACGCATCTCGGTTCTTATTACATCTTTTTCTTTTTCTAACTCCGCGTTATCAAACTGCGGGTCTGATATAATATCATAAAATATATCAAGCAGAGGTATTATGTTATTGCCGGGGCCTTGCATCTTAAAAGCAGTATAATCTAATGTGGTGTATGCGCCTATATCAGCACCCAATGCTTTTGCCTGAGTTGATACCTGTTGAGAGGTCCTGGCAGTAGTACCTTTAAATATCATATGCTCTATAAGGTGCGTTATACCTGAACCGGAATATTCTTCCTCTGTGGCAGAGCCTGCACGGACATAGATTTGCGCGGAAAAAGTAGGGGTTCTCCTGTCCGGTTTTAAGATCACAGTAAGCCCGTTTGCTAATGTGTATTTTAA
>CAZBNF010000098.1:0-4202 GCA_964493115.1 uncultured Planctomycetia bacterium
GTGTCAAAAGGTGTTTTGGCAGTATCAATTATAGCGGATTTTTTTTATAGCCCTGCCATACCTGTAAATCCTTATCTCTATAGGGTTGTTCTCGGACTAACTGCTGTAGCAGGTCATATCTGGACAGTGTTTCTTAAGTTTAAAGGGGGCAAAGGCGTTGCAACTACAATAGGAGTGCTGATAGGACTTTCTCCGATAGCTGTCATCCCAGGGCTTCTGGTATGGTGCTTGTTCGCATTAATATACAAATATGTATCATTAAGTTCTATAGCTATGTCAGTGAGTCTGCCTGTTTTTATGCTTGTTTTTAGCCAGCCCAAAGAATACACGATATTATCCATTATGCTATGCATAGTCATCATATACAGGCATCGTTTGAATATATGCAGGCTTATTAATGGTACGGAATATAAAATTGGCAAAAAAATAAAATAAAATAGTTTAACCTAACCCCTTGATTTTTCAAAAGTTATAAAGTATACTTACATTGAAAATGAAAAATACATAAGAGGGTACTGGCTTTTGAAAAAAGATAGTGTATATTTTAATGATTAAGGCCGGGTAATTTTTTTTGAGAAGTAATTAAGAAGTTTTTAAAAGAAAATAAAAATGAATAAATTGTGAGCTTATGTGTTATATAAACGAGACTAATAAGAAAGCAAGGATGCGAAGATGATTAATATGAACGATTATTTACAGTTTCTGATCGGTAAAGAAGGTTCTGATTTGCATCTTTGTTCCGGCCGCAGGCCGTACATAAGGATAGACGGTGAGCTCATTGATACCGAGTTTCCTGTGCTGGCGCCTGAAAGAGTAAATGAACTAGTGCTAGAGGTTTTAAATGGCGAGCAAATAGATAAGCTTAGGCAGTATAAGGAAATAGATTTATCTTATATGCTGCCCAAGATATCAAGGTTTCGACTTAATATATACAAACAGCGCGGCAGTTATGCCGTTACTATAAGGGTTATACCCTTTGATGCTGGTAGTTTCGAATCTCTAGGAATACCAAACGTTATTCAGAAAATTCTTGATACTTCAAAAGGGCTTGTCTTGTTTACCGGTCCGCAAGGAAGCGGCAAGACGACAACGCTTGCTGCCTGCATCGATTATATAAATTCAACACAAAAAGTCAATATAGTTACAGTGGAAGACCCTATAGAATTTTTGCACAAAAGCAAAAAAAGTGTAATCAACCAGCGAGAATTAGGAAGCGATACCATATCTTTCAGTGGTGCAATGAAATATATATTACGCCAGGATGTCGATATCTGTCTTATAGGTGAAATGCGTGATCGTGATACAGTTGATGCAGCGCTTGCTTTATCTGATACGGGTATGCTGGTATTATCTACACTGCATTCTCCGAATGCCGCGGAATCAATAAGCAGGATTATAAATATGTTTCCACCTGAATTTCATCATACCATAAAAAATCAATTATCCTTATCGCTTAAGGCAGTCATTTCTCAGCAACTTGTTCAAAGGTCAGATAGTAAGAAGGGAAGAGTCCTTGCCTGCGAGATAATGAAAGTAAATACATCGGTAAGTAACATGATAAAGTACGGCAGCATAAAACAGATAAATTCAGTGATTCAGACAGGGCGTGAGGATGGTATGAGAACGATGGACCAGGCACTCTTGGATCTTTACTCAAATAGCAAGATATCAAAATATGAGTTAATGAGAAGGGTTCAGAATATAGAGCAGATAGAAAAACAGCTTTGGCATATAGATATTAACGCTGCATAGCAGGCCAATCAGTAAAAGCGTGGTTGGGATTTCGATTACGGGTATAGTATATTACTATACCTATTTTTTTGCTTATTTATTGCTTTTAGGTATATTCTATTGTATCATAAAGGCATGTTTTATGCGAAAAAAGCGTAAAAATAAGGGAATAAATAGCTTGTTCAGGGGTTTTATGTATGAAAGATGAAAGTTTGGTTTTACAGGTAAAGCAAGGCAGCAGGGAGGCCTTTGATGCGTTGTATCAGAAATACAAAAGGCCCATATTGAATTATATATACAGGTTCATTGGAAACCATCATTCGGCAGAAGAGCTTACGCAGGAGGCATTTGTCAGGGTTTATATCAATATTCAAAAGTATCAACCCAGGGCAAAGTTTTCATCGTGGCTCTATAAGATAGCTGGCAATCTTGCAAAAAACTTTTTAAGGCATGCCTCATATGATAAGAGGGCGTTGCCCTTTAAAAAGGATCCGCAAGCCAGCGATTCGGAAGTGATCTTGCCTGTCGAATGCATTACGGATGATTCAAAAAGGCCGGATAGGCACGCGCAATCAAAGGAGGAAGAGCTCCTTGTTCAGCAGGCAATAAGCCTGCTGCCTGCGCAGTTGAAAGAAGCGGTTATATTATGCGATATTAAAGGATTTTCGTATGATGAAGCGGCTGATATCATGAATTGTAAGTCGATGACAGTTGGTTCAAGGTTATGGCGCGGTAGAGAAAAATTAGCAAAATCGCTTAAGCATATCAGGAATGGAGCATGAAAGAAATGAAGTGCAATGTAAAATACAAAGATATCTCGCTTTATATTGACGGAGCCTATGATCAGAAAAAAAGAGAGGCCTTGAAGGCTCATTTTGCGGATTGCCCCCTCTGCAAAAAGAGCCTTAAGCAGGCTGAGTCTTTAAAGGCCTCTCTTTTGCATCTTTCTGAAATAGAAGAATCGCCTGGTTTTGATTTTGAATTTAATAGAACTCTTAATGACAGGATAGCGCAGCAAAAGCCGCATAGATTAGCCGCCGTTGTCCATAATAAGATATCAGAATTATTTGATTCGCTGATAGTGCCTGTGCCTGCGGCGCTAAAGATAGCAGCATCTTTACTTTTAGTGATCTCACTTTCGATAGGCATAAGAGCTCATGCTATGGGAAGAATACCATTTGTTGAATTTAGCGCAGGTGATGTCAGGATATATAGGCAGTCTTTAAATGCATGGGTTGTATCAAAGCCGTATCTGCGTTTAAGGCCGGGCGATAAGATAGAGCTTAAAGACGGTGCTGTTATTAATCTTGCTTCAAGAGGAAAATATAAGGCAAGGGTAAAGGACAGCTCTCTTATAGTGATATCCAGGATGGCAAGTGGTTTTAGCAAAATAGACACGGATTTCAGTGTATCATACGGTAAATTATTGGTAAATACAGCTGATGGCTTCAAGGGTTCTAATATACGCATACATACCCCGGCATGTGATGCTGAAGTAGTAGGTACTGCGTTTATGCTTGAGGTGTCGGAAAACAGTACATGGCTTGGAGTGCTTGAAGGGACTGTTAAGCTTGCTTCTAAACCCCATCCCCTAAAGATAGGCATAGAAAATCCAGCCGATACATTTGTAACTGCAGGACAAAAAGCCTACACAAAGCAGTATGCATATACAACAACGCCTGAATTGCTTTCAAGCAAAGAGTGGCAGTCCATGCTTGAGCTTTACCAGCTTGTCGAAGATCCGCAGATAATGCTGTTAATAGGAACAGGTGTGGACAGGGTAGATGACTTACTTGGCGGGCCGGCCCTTGTTTATATACCAGATACTATAAAACGTCTTATACCAAGACAGCTTCTTGAATCCATATACGATGTAGCAGATTCAGCTAAAGGTGATGATCTGGGTGCTATAGGCAATAAAACCCGTAATTTGATGAATATGCTTTCACGGTATTCAAACCCCAGATACGAGATAGAGATGCTGATGTTTATTGCCTCTAATTTCCATTACGCAAAAGATTATGAGTCGGCTTTAAAGGTATTGGATCAGGTAGCCTTGAAATACCCTGAATCAGAAATGGCAAGTTTGGCCCGGTCTGGCATGGCATCTATATATCAGAATGACTTAAAAGATATAGGAAGGGCCAGAAAGATATATGCAGATCTCATTAAATTTTATCCAAATAGCGCAGAGGCCGTAAGGGCAAAAGAGATGCTGTCTAACTAACAGACGTTTTGAAAGCCAATCGGAACACCGTATTTCAAATAATCAAAGTATGATATTTTGGGTACAGTATCCCGATTGGCTTTCAAAACGTCTGTCTTCTTATCTCCCTATTTTCTTGACTCTAAATACACTATTTGTTATACTTGTATAGCTATGAACAAAAACAAATATAAAATAGCTGTCTTAGGAGACGGGGGGTGGGGAACTACCCTATCAATACTTCTTGCGAAGAAGGGCTTTGATA
>CAZBNF010000099.1:0-4184 GCA_964493115.1 uncultured Planctomycetia bacterium
ATCAGGGCAAAAAAAGCCAAATCGCTGCTTAAGGCAAAGGCATAAACGATTAACTTTAATAATAAGATTAAATAACAACTGCTTTTATGTCTAGGCCACTTCATATACGGAAGTTGTGTGCTTATTTGCCTGTGCTGTGAAGATAAAGTCACAAGCGGTATATAATAACAGCTAAAAATTTTGATTATAGTTGAATCTGTATTTACTTTATGTTATATTAAGTAAAATATAAGGAATGTCTTATGGCAAAAGAAAATCTTAAGTTGGGCCAGATGCTTTTAAGTGATAATACTATCACAAAAGAGCAGCTTGACAAGGCGCTTTCAGAGCATAAGAAGACAGGCCAACTTATAGGCAATACAATAGTCTCCTTAGGTTTTGCCACAGAAGAACAAGTACTTTTGGCTTTATCCCACCAGATAGGCGTAGAATATGTAAGGCTTAAAGATCTTGAAATAGGCCCTAATATTATAAAAAAAGTGCCAGCCAAATTTGCCTGTTATTATAAAATAATTCCTGTAGATATTTCGGGTATAAGATTAAGGATAGCTGTGACAAACCCGCTGGACCTGGCAGTTATTGATGAAATAAGGATGGTTTTAAAATATGATGTAGAGCCTGTCTTAGCCGGAGAAAAAGATATACTGGAAACAATAAAAAAATATTATGGCGTAGGGGCCGAGACAATAGATAAGATAATAGGGAAAACCCAGATACAGACAGATGGGCCTACGCAGATGGAGGCATCCAGCGATATCGATGATATGGCGGATGATGCCTCGATAATAAAATTTGTTAATCAGGTTCTCCAACAGGCTGTAGTAGAAAGAGCTACAGATATTCACATAGAACCTTTTGAAGGAGAATTAAGAATACGCTATCGTGTTGACGGAGTTCTTTTTAACGCGAGCATACCTCCGAGTATAAAATACCTGCATCAGGCTATAGTATCACGAGTCAAAATAATGTCATCCTTAAATATAGCAGAAAGGCGGTTGCCGCAGGATGGAAGGATAAAGATAAAAGTAGCAAACACCGACCTTGATTTAAGGGTATCTGTTATACCTACATCTTATGGCGAAAGCGTCCATATAAGGATATTGAGTGCTGATATATTGCTTGGCCTTGAAAGCCTGGGCCTTTTAAAAGATGATCTTGATATGCTTGATAAGATTATAAGAAAACCGCATGGTATATTATTTGTAACAGGGCCAACCGGAAGCGGAAAAACGACAACCCTGTATGCCTGTTTAAGCAAGATAAATGACGCCAGCAAGAATATTATTACAATAGAAGACCCAATTGAGTACCAGTTGAGAGGCATTACGCAGATACAGGTCAATACAAAGGTTGGCCTTACCTTTGCCGCGGGGCTTCGTTCGATGTTGAGGCATGACCCTGATATAATGATGGTTGGAGAGGTAAGAGATCTTGAGACAGCCGAGATAGCGATAAGGGTAGCCCTCACAGGCCATTTTGTCTTTTCAACACTTCACACAAATGACTCAACAGGGGCAGTCACAAGGCTTCTTGATATGGGTATTGAGCCTTACCTTGTCTCAAGTTCAATTGAAGCTGTTATTGCTCAGCGCCTGGTCCGGGTAATATGTAATAAATGTAAAGCAGAGGTATCCCCGGATGAGGGCCTTATCAGAGATCTGAATCTTGACCCAAAAAAGAAAAGAACTTTTTACGAAGGAAAAGGCTGCGAGGCTTGTAAGTTCACAGGGTTTAAGGGAAGAACAGCAATTTATGAAATACTTGCTCTAGATGATGACATAAGAGACCTTGTGGTACGAAGAGCCCCTATGAATGAGATAAAAGAGCTGGCGCTGAAAAAAGGGATGAGAACGCTGTTCAATGATGGTATGGTAAAAGTTGAACGTGGTATAACTACAATTAAAGAGGTTTTACGGGTTACTGAAATCGAGGCAGAAGAATAGAGATGCCAAGGTTTATCTATAAAGCAAAAAGCGGGCCAGCCAACATCAAAGAAGGTACCATAGAGGCAGATAATCAGAGCCAGGCGGTATTAAAGCTCAGCAGGATGGGGCTTTTTATACTATCTGTTGAGGAGGAAACAACTGCTTTTATAAAGCGGTCAAGGGGCCGGTTATTATTTTTTAAATCCATACCATTTCGGATTTTAGCTAATTTTACAAGACAGCTTTCAAATCTTCTTGATTCAGGCCTTACAATGCTTAACGCGTTGAGCATTTTAATAGAACAAACCGAGAACCCCTATTTCCGGCAGGTTATAAGCAATGTAAGAGATGATATAAGAGATGGATCGACTTTCTCATCAGCATTATTAAAATATCCTAAAGTGTTTTCCAGCCTGTATGTCAGCATGGTATCCTCAGGTGAGATAAGCGGAAGCCTGGAAGATGTTTTGAAACGTTTAAGCGATTTTATGGAAAAAGACGAAGAGAATATTTCAAAAGTCAGATCCAGCATGGCATACCCTGCCTTGATGGCAGTAGTTGGTATTATAACTATATTTATACTTTTGACATTTGTAGCACCGAGGCTTACCGCGATATTTATAGACCTTGGCCAGGCATTACCCCTGCCGACAAAGATCCTTATATGGGTAAGCTCATTCTTTGCCGCGTTCTGGCCCATTATAATTATAGGTATAGTCGTTGGCGTAATAGCTTTCAATAAGTGGTCTAAGACAAAAGAGGGTAAGGCTAGATTAGACAGTCTAAAAATTAAAATGCCTTTAATAGGAGTATTCATACAAAAGGTGGAGATAGCAAGATTTTCCAGGACGCTGGCTACTCTTATCGGTAATGGTGTACCTGTTATACAGGCCTTGTCAACAGCCACAAGCATAGTGGACAATATACCCATAAAACAGGATATGGAACAAGCGCGAAAGGATGTAGTAGATGGCGCCCCATTATCATCAGGCATAAAAAGGAGTAAAAACTTCCCGTCTATGGTGACAAATATGATAGCAGTAGGCGAAGAAAGCGGTACGCTTGAAAGGTCGCTTTTTAAAATAGCAGATTCTTATGATGTGGAAACAGACCGCACCATAAAGACAATAACCACTCTTCTTGAACCAGGGCTGATACTTTTTATGGGCCTTATTGTAGGGTTTATAGTTATAGCCATGCTCTTGCCGATTTTTCAATTAAATTTAATGGTAAGATGAAACTAATCTAATAAGGAGAACTAAAAGTGAAAATCAGTGAAATCGCGAAAAAGGCGAATGTCTCGTCAATGATTGTATCGAGAGTGATGCAGGGTTCGCCTAATGTCAAATCGCAGGACAGGAAAAGAGTAGAGGATGCTATGAAGAGTATGAAGCTTAATGCCTTTGTAAGTTCCGGTATAAAGAAAAAGTCAGGAAAGGTCTTTGGGCTTATAGTGCCCCGGTTTGAGGACATATTCCACTCTTTTTATGCCACAGAGATAATAAAAGGGGTTGTCCTTGCCGCGAGCAGGCTTAAAGTAGATATAATGATCCATATAAGTGAAAGGAAAAAACACGAAGATTGGCTTACAAGCAGCGCTTTGAGCCCGGAATACATAGATGGTATATTATTTGCCGATATAAATAGCGATAGAAGCCAGCTTAAGAAGGTGCTTGCCAGAAAAGCACCATGTATGGTGCTTAATAATTCCTTTGAGACAGAACCAATCAACTCCATAGCGATTGATAATGAAAATGCCGCGATAGAGGTTACGGAGTATCTTATAAAATTAGGGCATAAGAAAATAGCCACAATAGCCGGTGATCTTTCAACAGAATCAGGTAAAAAAAGACTTGAGGGTTTTAAATCTGCCATGAAATCAAGCAGCCTTAAGTTAAGCGCGAGATATATTGCAGTGGGACATTACTTACGCTCGCCCGCAAGGAAGGCTACAGAGGCCTTGCTCGCGTTGCCGGAGCCGCCTACGGCTATATTTTGCGCAAGCGATGTTATGGCAATGGAGGCAATAGATGTTGTTAAAAAGAAAGGCCTGAAAGTGCCGGAGGATGTTTCCGTTGTCGGCTTTGACGATAATCCTTTATGCGCCTATTCTCCAGTGCCTCTTACTACGGTATGGCAGCCAATAGTAGAAATGGGCAGGCTTGGAGTAGAGCTCTTGTATCAGATCCTGATGGGCGCTAAAAAACAGCCTGTGAAGACATTGTTAAAGACAAAACTCATAGAACGAAGTTCATGCGC
>CAZBNF010000100.1:0-4146 GCA_964493115.1 uncultured Planctomycetia bacterium
ATGGTGAAGGCAAGGTTTTTGGCAACGCCAAATATTATCGAAAGATTGAGAATAGTTAAAGAAGCAGGAGAAATAGAAAAGATAAAAGAAGCGGCATGTATAACTAAAAAAACATTCAAGATGATATCGAGGGATATAGCCCCGGGTATGAGTGAAAAAGATATTGCCTGTAAAATAGATTTTTATATGAGAACTCTCGGAGCCGACCGGAACTCATTTGACACTATTGCCCTATCAGGCGGGAATTCCAGCATGCCGCATGGCAGGCCGGGAGATAGAAAGATCAGATCGGGCGATTTAGTGATGGTTGATTTTGGCACACGGCTTAATGGCTATAGTTCTGACTTGACAAGAATGCTCTTTGTAGGTAAAATATCACAATATATTAATATAATATATAGTATAGTAAGAACTGCTCAGAAAAAAGCGATAGACGCGATAAGGCCTGGCGTAAAGATCTCTGAAATAGATAAAACCGCGAGGTCTTATATATCTGATAAAGGGTTTGGTGAATATTTTGGCCATGCTACAGGCCATGGCATAGGAATAGATGTTCATGAGTTTCCCCGAATAAATTCAAAAAATCATACTAAATTAAGAGAAGGTATGGTATTTTCTGTTGAGCCCGGGATATATATACCGGGTAAACTTGGTGTGCGCATAGAGGATATGATACTTGTAACTGAGACAGGATGCGAGGTGCTTACAGGATGATTGATACGAGTGATTTTAGAAACGGTATAGCCATAGTATTAGACGGAACCCTGTATCAGATTATAGATTTCCAGCATATAAAACCCGGTAAGGGCGGTGCCTTTGTAAGGACAAAACTTAAGAATCTGCGCACCAAGGCAGTACTGGATAAGACTTTCAGGGCAGGCGAAAAGGTGGAAGACGCGTGGATTAACACCAAAAAGATACAGTACACGTATAAATCAGGGAATATATATTTTTTTATGGATTCCCAGGACTATGAAGAGGTATCTCTGCCGGAAAGCATATTAGGTGATAATAAAAAATTCTTAAAAGAGGGGCTTGAAATAAGCTCTCTGTGGCATAAAGACCAGATAATTGATGTAACCTTGCCCCCTTCAGTAGTTTTCAAGATTAAACACACAGAGCCCGGGATAAAAGGGGATACCGCAAAGGCGGCTTTTAAACCGGCTACAATAGAAACAGGCGCTGTCGTGCAGGTGCCGCTTTTCGTAAATTCAGGTGACAATATAAAGGTCGATACCAGGACCTGCGAATATCTGGAAAGGGCCTAGCCATTATTTAAGGAGATTTCCCATGAATCTAAAAGAGATCAAAGAAATAATAAGCTTGATGGAAGAGCATAACCTTTCAGAGATAGAGATAGAGAAAGGTGACCAGAAGATAAAGCTCAGGAAAACCCTGAAATCTGATTCAGGTATTTCTATAGAACAACCTGTAATTATACAAAGGCCCCAATCCGCAGAAACCGATGCCTTGCAAGAACGCTCCCAGGAAAAGAAACCCTCTAATCTCATTGAAATAAAAGCCCCTATTGTCGGCACATTTTACCGCTCACCTTCTCCTGACGCGGCGTCGTTTGTGGAGGTAGGCCAGGAAATAGAGGTAGGCCAGGTTGTCTGTATAATAGAAGCCATGAAGCTTATGAATGAGATAAAGTCCGAAGTAAGAGGAAAGGTTGTCGATGTCCTTGTTGAGAGCGCTGACCCGGTTGAATTCGGGCAGATACTGTTATTGATAGAGCCGTCATAATATGTTTTCTAAAATATTAATTGCCAACAGAGGCGAAATAGCGTTAAGAATAATCCGTGCGTGTAAGGAACTCGGCATAAGGACAGTAGCCGTGTATTCTGAGGCCGATGTCAACTCCCTGCATGTAAAATTCGCGGATGAGGCAATATGCATTGGCAGCGCCCAGTCATCAAAATCCTATCTTAACATCCCCTCAATTATAAGTGCCGCTGAAATAACAGATGTGGAGGCAATACATCCGGGATACGGCTTTTTAGCTGAAAATCCGCATTTTGCCGAGGTATGCCAATCTTGCCAGATAAAATTCATAGGTCCAAGGCCTGAAAGCATGAAGCTTTTAGGCGATAAAATGGCTGCTAAGGTTGCCATGAAAAAAGCGGGTATTCCGATAATCCCTGGCAGCAAAGGTGTTGTAAAGACGAAAGAAGAAGCGCTTAAGATTGCCAAGGACATGAAATACCCCATTATTATAAAGGCCACCGCCGGAGGCGGCGGCAAAGGAATGAGGGTAGCTCATAATGATATAAGGCTTGCCAGCGCTTTTTATATGGCCCAATCAGAGGCTGAGGCCGCATTTGGCATACCTGATGTGTATATTGAAAAATATATAGAAAACCCGCGCCATATTGAATTTCAGATGCTTGCGGATGAGTATGAACATGTAGTGCATCTTGGTGAACGGGATTGTACCATACAAAGAAGACATCAGAAGCTTATCGAGGAATCGCCTTCCCCGTCATTAGACCCTAAGCTGAGAAAGAAAATAGGCGAACTTGCGATTAAAGGCACTAAGTCGGTTGGATATGTAAATGCCGGGACAATGGAATTTCTGCTGGATAAATATGATAATTTCTACTTTATGGAAATGAATGCGCGAATACAGGTAGAACACCCTGTCACGGAAATGATAACAGGCATAGATCTTATAAAAGAGCAGATCAGGATTGCCTCAGGTGAAAAATTAGGATATGATCAATCTGATATAAGGATAGAAGGCCATGCTATAGAATGCAGGATAAACGCGGAAGACCCTGATAATAATTTTATGCCTTCACCAGGGAAGATCGAAAGATTTCATGCCCCGGGCGGAAGAGGCGTCAGGGTTGACAGCCACATCTATTCTGAATATGTGATACCCCCTTATTATGATTCTATGATAGCCAAGCTCATAACATACGGAAAGAACCGTAATGAGGCAATATATATTATGCAGAGGGCCCTTGACGAATTCGTCATAAGGCCTCTTAAGACAACAATACCATTTCATAGAAGGGTGATGTCAGACGATGCTTTCTTAAGAGGTAAAATAGATACAAGCTATGTTGAGAAGCTTTTAGGTGAAACAGAAAGTTAAACAAAGAAAAGGAGTTAGAGCATGAAAAGAGTGGGCATATTGACAGGGGGAGGAGATTGCCCCGGGTTAAATTCTGTCATAAGGGCAGTTGTAAGGAAGGGCTTAAAGCTCGGGTATAGCATAGTAGGTATAAAGAACGGGTGGAAAGGCTTAGTTGAAAATGTGACAGTTTCTCTTGATGAGCGCTCTGTATCAGGCATAATTCATAGAGGCGGCACTATACTTGGTACAAGCAGGACAAATCCGTATAAGAAGCCGGAAGATAAACAAAAAGTGATAGCAAACTATAAAAAACTGAAATTAAACGCGCTTATAGCTATTGGCGGTGAAGATACTCTTGGCGTGGCTAATAAGCTTAATCATGAAGGCCTTAATGTAGTTGGCGTGCCAAAAACAATAGACAATGACTTGAATGCCACGGACTTTACATTTGGCTTTGATACAGCTATAAACATAGTTACAGAATGTATTGACAGGCTCCACACAACAGCAGAGAGCCATCAGAGGATAATGGTTTGCGAGGTTATGGGCCGTCATGCCGGATGGATAGCAACTTATGCCGGTATCGCGGGAGGCGCGGATGTTATACTTATACCTGAGCAGCGTATCGATATAAAAGAGGTATGTAATATCTTGAATAAGCGGCACAGGAAAGGAAAGACATTCAGCATAGTAGTTGTTGCTGAGGGGGCCCAGTTTAAAAAAGGCGATATGATATTACAGGAAGAAAAGCTTGACTCATTTGGCCATGTAAGATTAGGCGGTATTGGCAACCAGCTTGCTCAGAGGATAGAAGAAGAGACCGGTTTTGAGACAAGAGTCGCAGTGCTTGGCCATATACAGAGAGGGGGATCTCCAACCGCGATGGACAGGGTTCTTGGAACAAGGTTTGGTATAATGGCAATTGATCTTGTTGAAACGAAAAAATTCGGCAAAATGGTCAGCTTAAGCGGCACTAAGATAGTAGCAGTTCCTTTAAGCAAAGGAGTTGCCAAGATTAAGACAGTTGACATGAAATTATATGATATCGCGAAGGTATTTTTTGG
>CAZBNF010000101.1:0-4106 GCA_964493115.1 uncultured Planctomycetia bacterium
TGGCTCCCCGGGCAGGACTCGAACCTGCGACCTAGTGGTTACGAACTGACTTGCGTTTCCGCAAGAGTCGGACTTTCTCTTCATCCTTTAAAAGGATGGCGGGTGTAAAGTCTCTGCACTCTCCGCCTCCGCTAGAATACTTTCTTTTTTAGCTTAGGCGGATAGCTCAGGATTGCCGTCGTCTTAACGTTACGGTTTCCCTGACTTAGCCCACTTCTCACTCTGACATTACTGCCAGAGGCTGCTAACTCGGCGTGGAGTTCTCGGTGACAATTAGCACATAACATCACGCATTTTTCTATTTCTTCTACTACTCGTTTCCAGCTTCTTGTGTGACCCCGCTGAGAAACATTAAAATCCTTAGCAGAAGAATCTACGTGATGAAACTCTAAAGCTTCAATACAACGACTATATCCACATCTTTCGCACTTTCCACCTTTACTCTCTACTGACATTAGACGAATCTTCTTACGTCTTTTGTGTACAGCACGAATAAGGTACTGTCTGCGATCGGCATATTTACGTTTATCTTGCTTTAGCAATTGTCACCTCCTTTCCATAGCTGCAAAACGAGTTTTGTGCTCATTCTGCTCGTGCACAGCCACGCGCTCTACCAACTGAGCTACCAGGGAGCGTTAATTGTTATCTTACAAAGAGCGACATTTCGGGGGTAGTAAGCACGCTTGCCTGCAACAATGCGCAAATTACTCGTACTTAAGGAACCTCCCTAAAAATTAAAGTTCGGAGCGTTTGATGAGGTACTCCCACTCAGCATCAACATCTTCCTGAATGGACTTTATTATATTTTCGTTTCCCGGCTTAAACAGGTGCTTAAACCTGCCCTGAGATTTTAGCCATTCGGTGATTGGCTTTTTCTCTTTTGGCTTATAGTTTATCTTGTATTTCTTGCCATTTTCAATCTCATAAAGCGGCCAAAAACATGTCTCAACAGCAAGCTTAGCAATTGCTACTCCATTTTCCTGAGGATATCTCCAACCTCTATGACAAAGCGCAAGCACATTTAAAAATGCCGGGCCTTCTGCAGCAAAGGCTTTCTGCGATTTAGTAACAAGGTCATTCCAGTTTGATATAGAGCATTGCGCAACATATGGTATCCTGTGAGCAGCCACAATAGCTGTTAAGTCTTTTCTTAGTTGAGGCTTGCCTGAGCTGGCTTTACCTGCAGGTGCTGTTGTTGTTGAAGCCCCTGTCGGCGTAGCACCAGAGCGTTGAATTCCAGTATTCATATAGGCGCCGTTGTCATAACATACATACACAAAATTATGGCCCCTCTCTAATGCTCCTGATAATGACTGAAGGCCTATATCATATGTACCGCCATCACCACCAAAGGCAACAAATTTTATATCCTTTTTTATCTTTCCCTGTTTCTTAAGCGCCCTATATGCTGTCTCAACGCCGCTCATAGTTGCAGCTGCGTTTTCAAAGGCATTGTGTATGAATGGTACATTCCACGCTGTATAAGGATAAATTGTTGTGGCAACCTCAAGGCATCCTGTTGCGCACCCTACTACAACTGCTGAATCTCCCGCGCCCATCAAAACCTGCCTTACAGCTATAGAGGCACCGCATCCTGAGCATAACCTATGCCCCGGGCCTAAACGTTCCGGAAGCTTTGAAAGTTCTTTTATATTAGCCATTATTCTCGTACTCCAATATAGTTTACCTGCTTGCGCACTGAGCCCGTTTTTAGGATATCAAACATCTCTTTATAGACTTCTTCTATTTCCCTGGGGAATATATCCCTTCCGCCAAGGCCAAATATATAATTTAAAAGATAAGGCTTTTGCTTTGAATCATACATAGCGGATTTTATCTCTGAAAATAACGGGCCTCCACATCCTGAAAAAGACTCTGCCCTGTCAAGTACAGCGGCTATCTTTACCTTCGAAACAGCTTTTATTATATAATCTTTAGGAAAAGGCCTGAAGAGGCATGGCCTTACGAGCCCTACCTTAAGGCCCTTGGCCCTTAAACTATCAACAACTGATTTAGCGGTACCTGCTGTTGAGCTTAATACTACTATTGCAGCTTCCGCATCATCCATCATATACTCTTCGACGATTTTATGATCGCAAGAGAACGTCTTATTAAACTCTTGCATTATAGATGGTATGATGTCAATGGCATTTTTCATAGCCTCTGCCTGCTGTCTCTTATGTTCAAAATAGAAGTCCTGCAGATCTAATGGCCCATAGGTTACCGGCTTATCCGTATCTAATAAAGTAGTCATTTGCGGTTTATACTCACCGACAAAATTTTTTACGCCGGCATCATCAAATATCTCGACGCCCTCTACTGCATGGCTTGTAATAAACCCGTCCTGGCATACCATGACAGGAAGCAGTATATCTTTATGCTCGGCTATTCTGATAGCAAGTATAGCATGTTCGTATGCCTCCTGGCCTGTTTCCGCGTAAATCTGAATCCACCCTGAATCACGCGCTCCCATTGTATCAGAATGATCGCAATGAATATTAATAGGCCCTGATAATGCCCTGTTTACAACAGGCATTACTATCGGTAAACGTGTCGATGCGGCAATATAAACTATCTCCCACATAAGAGCCAACCCATTAGCTGAGGTGGCTGTCATTGTACGCGCTCCCGCGGCAGCAGAGCCAACGCATGCGCTCATTGCGCTATGCTCTGATTCCACAGGTATCATCTCTGTCTTAACCCTTCCATCTGCCACAAACTGTGAGAATGTCATTACTATCTCAGTCTGAGGAGTAATAGGATATGCCGCTACAACGTCCGGCTCTATCTGGCGCATTGCCTCTGCTACAGCCTGATCGCCTGTTAAAGGTACTATTGTTTTTGTCATTTTTTATCCTTGCTCCATTTTAATACACTTTACAGGACATATTGAGGCGCATATACCACAACCTTTGCAATGATCGTAATCAAAGCCTTCCATCTTCTGATCTTTTATAATTATGCTTGAATCAGGGCAATACATCCAGCACTGAAGACAGTTAATGCATTTAGACTTATCAACCACAGGCTTAAATGTTCTCCACGCGCCTGTTTTATACTCTTTGGCAGATCCGGCCTTATCTATCATTCCGCCTATAGGGATATCCTTCCATCCTTTAGCTTTAACGCTCATCCTATCTCTACCTCCTCATAGGCGCGCTTGATACCTGCTATGTTAGCGTTTGTCTTCTCTTCACCTATCTTCTTAAGAAATTTATGTTTTACCTGATGGATAAGCGCATCCATAGATACAACTTCTTCTATCTTTAATAAGGCACCAAGCATAGGGGTATTCGGCATCGGAACACCAAGTGTTTCAAGCGATATCTTGGTAGCGTCAACCGTTGCCACCTTGCCTTTAGTGAACTTTGTTTTTTCTCTTATGTCTTTTGGTTTGTGCGTAGAATTTACAATAAGCACCCCATCATCACCTAGGCCCTCGGTTACATCTATGGAATCAAGAAGTGTCGGGTCAATCACAACAACTGTCTGCGGATTGGTGATAGGAGAGTGCAGCCTTATGGGTTTATTGTCTATTCTGGTAAATGAACGTATCGGGGCCCCTGCCCTCTCAGGGCCGTATTCAGGGAAGGCCTGTATGTGTTTTCCTGCCTCTAATGCCGCTTCTGCCAAAAATTGAGACGCAGTTTTCGCCCCTTGGCCGCCGCGTCCATGCCAGCGTATCTCTATCATATCTGTGCCTGCTTTCTATTTAACTTAGATTATACCGTCTGCTTGTTGCAACATCCTTTAAGATCAAGGAGGATGCTTATAATCTCAGAAACTGTATAAAGGATAAGGAAGTAAATGCCTCCCATCAGCATAAAAACAAGCCCTGCTGCCCTTGGAGTTGATTCGATAACTTGTGCATCAGGAGTAATTGTAGCTGCGCCGCCCCCTGTAATAAGTACTATCACGCCAACAACAATGCCCAAACCAAGTACTACCCAGCTCAGCACTTTGAATATAATGCGTGCCACCTTCAAGAACTTGTATTCCTTCATAAAACCCTCCTCCCCCCTTACGGGTCTTTGCCAAGATACAGGCAAATTTGAAATTACTATACTAAAAACTAATCCCCATGTCAAGGTAAATGCTCCAGGAGC
>CAZBNF010000102.1:0-4024 GCA_964493115.1 uncultured Planctomycetia bacterium
TAAGAACATGTATAAAAAACAGTATAACCATAATAAAAACAGCTATAATGACCACATAAATTATGAATTTACCACCCGCTGACAATATTTGTCTCAAGCTTATCTTGCCCTTTTCCGCGACAGTATCCCTTTGCGCCTCAAGGTGTCCAAGCAGCCTGTTTAATGATATATAAGACTGGTGCCAGTCATTGCCTATCTTGCGCAAAGACTCTTCTGAAAGCGTTGATATGGACCTTAGAGACAAAATCTGATTTATCACATCGTAGGTGCGGTCTATTGTGGCCCTTTCTATCGATAAGGAATCGACGAGTGTCTGAAACTTACGGGCAACTATAGACTTCGTCTCCAAGAAAAGGTCTTCCTCTTCTTCGGTAATAGTGGTCTTTCCCATCGACTCTTTGTATATCTGATTAAACTTCTTCCATAGCTCTATAAACTCTTTAGTCTTAGTAATAGCCTCTCTGGAATTTTGCACGTTTAAACTCCTTTTATTTTGCGTAACTTATTTGCTTACTTTAACATATAATAATTAGGGTGTCAATAGTATTCAAGGTATCATCACACCCAGACACTTACAGCGCCATCTCCAATAAGCGCTTCTATTTCTGTAATAAGTGTGTCTGTGGGGAGCACTGACAGGTCTTTGCCTGCAGCCATCTGAACCTTTTTCTTGTCAGGGGTTGTAAAATTGATATATACGGGCGTTTGACCCCTGTGCTTTTTTAAGATATCATTGAGCTTTGAAAGCGTTTCCTTTTCAAGGGCTGTTGTAATGAGTTCAATAGACAGCGCTTGTGTATATTTGTTTCGCGCCGCTTCAAGCGGCAGTATCTCCTCTGCCATAATCTTTGGGGTATCCTCTCTAAGGTTCACCCTGCCTTTGATAAAAACGATGGCATCTTCAGCGATATTTTTTTCTGCATCTTTAAATGTCCTCGGAAAAACAAGCACCTCAACAGTGCCTTTTAAGTCCTCTAATCGCAATATTGCCATCTTCTCATTGTTTCGTTTTGTAAACGTATATTTTGCCTTTGTGATTATACCTCCAATAGAGGCCTCATCCCCATCATGAAGCTGGCCCAATGTCTGGGTAGTTGATGACGCGTACAGCTTAAGGGACTTTTCATATCTTGCCAAGGGGTGGCTTGATATATAGAACCCGAGAAGCTCCTTTTCAAAGGCAAGAAGCTGCGACTCCGGCCACTCCTTTATCTGGGGCACCTGCTGAAAATGCGCCTTGAACTTATCATCAGCCTCGAAATCATCGAAAAGTGAAAACTGCCCGTTAAGCCTGTCTTTCTGTAAAACCCCGGCAACATCCAGGGCATGGTCAAGCATTGTCGTCATCTGAGAACGGTGAAACTTGAAACTGTCCATAGCGCCGCATTTTATAAGGCTTTCCGTAACCTTTCTGTTTACAAGACGCAGGTCCACATGTTCTGTAAAATCGTAAAGACTGCTGAAATGACCGTGCTTTTTTCTGGCAGTTACAATTGAGTCTATGGCGCCTTCCCCTACATTTTTAACAGCCGCCAAACCAAAGCGTATGCTATTATTAACAACGGTAAAATTGGCAAAGCTTTCATTTACTTCAGGCGGCAGTATGCTTATCCCCATCCTGCGGCATTCTTCTATATACTGGGCTACCTTGTCTGTATTGTCGCGCTCGCTTGTCAGAAGGGCTGCCATAAACTCAACCGGAAAATGCGCCTTAAGATAAGCTGTCCTGAATGATATCAAGGCGTATGCCGTTGAATGGCTTTTGTTGAAACCATAATTTGAAAAATACTCGATAAGATTAAATACCTTATCCGCTACTCTCTTGTCTATTTTATTTTTTTCGCATCCATCAACAAACTGTTTGCGCTGCTGCTGTATTACCTCAGGGTCCTTTTTGCTTATAGCCCTTCTTAAAAGATCCGCGTGGCTTAAGCTGAATCCGGCAAGCTTATTTACTATCTGCATTACCTGTTCCTGATAGAGGATAATCCCATGCGTGTCTTTAAGAATCGGCTCAAGCAATGGATGATCGTATTTTACCCTTAGGCGCCCGTGCTTTCTATTTATAAAATCATCCACCATACCGCTTCCTATCGGCCCCGGCCTGTACAAAGCCAGCAGCGCTATGATATCCTCAAACGCAGCGGGCTTAAGTTTTCTCAGGATATCCCTCATGCCGCGGCTTTCAACCTGAAATACACCCGATGACTCTGCCTGCTGAAGAAGTTTGTAGGTTTTTTTATCATCAAGCGGGATATTTTTTATGTCGACATCTTTTGACTGGGTGCGTTTTATTATCTTGACAGCCTGATCTATCACTGTAAGCGTCTTAAGGCCCAAGAAATCCATCTTAAGAAGGCCTATCTTTTCAAGCGAACCCATAGGATAACCCGTTGATATCTGATCGTCGCTGGTCTTAAATAAGGGTATGTAGTTTGAAAGGCCTTTTTCACTTATTACAACGCCTGCCGCGTGAGTAGATGCATGCCGTGTTACACCCTCAAGAACGCTTGCTGTATCTATAAGCTCGGTCACGCGCTTATCAGTTTTGTACATCTGCATAAGCTCAGGCTCCTGCCTCAGGGCCTGCTCAATTGTAATATTAAGGTCATTGGGCACAAGTTTGGCTATGCGGTCTGCGTCAGAATAGGTAAAACTCATAACCCGCGCGACATCTCTTATCGCGGCCTTTGCCATCATGGTACCGAATGTTATAATCTGGGCAACGTTTTCAGCTCCGTATTTATGCCTTACATAATCTATAACCTCGTCCCTTCTCTCGTAGCAGAAATCTATGTCTATATCGGGCAGGCTTATTCTTTCCGGGTTTAAAAATCTCTCGAAAAGCAGGTTGTATTTTAAGGGGTCAAGGTCTGTTATGCCAAGACAGTAGCTTATTACGCTTCCTGCGGCGCTTCCACGCCCAGGCCCTACGGGAATATTATTCTCTTTCGCGTAACGAATAAAATCCCATACAATCAAAAAGTAACTTATAAAACCACTGTCCGCGATAACCTTGAGCTCGCTTTCAACCCTTTCCCGTATGGAAATATCAATATCAGGATATCTATGCTTAAGGCCTTCATCTACAAGCTCCTGCAAATAGCCTTCTCTAGTCTTGCCTTCAGGCGGACTAAACCGGGGCAGATGAGTACTCTTAAAATCAAGCTCGAGATTACATTTTTGGGCAATCTCAACGGTATTGCTTAATGCCTCGGGCACGTCCCTGAATAGCCGCGCCATCTCATCCGCTGTCTTAAGGTAAAATTCATCTGTCTGCATCCTCATTCGGTTAGGGTCATCCAATGTAGTCTGAGTCTGTATGGCGAGCAATGCCTCTTGAGCCTTGGCATGCTGGCGTTGAAGATAATGGCAGTCATTAGTAGCGACCAGGCCTATGCCTAAGTCCTTACCCATTTCAATAAGCGCGGTATTGACTTTTTTTTGTTCAGGTATACCGTGATCCATCATCTCAAGGTAAAAGTTACCCTTGCCAAAAAGCTCGTCGAATTCTCCTGCTACGCGATACGCCTGATCCTGCTGGTTTGATAATATAAGATGAGGTATCTCGCCCTTTAAACATGCGCTAAGGCAAACGAGGCCTTTGGAATAGGCACTTAGTATTTCTCTGTCAATGCGCGGCCTATAATAAAACCCTTCGAGATACCCTATGCTGACAAGCTTCATCAGGTTATGATAACCCTGTTCATCTTTTGCAAGCAGTACCAGGTGATAGGCAGCATCCTGTATGCCATGGCTGGATTTATCGAATCTGCTTGCAGGCGCCATATACATCTCACATCCTATAATCGGCTTGATATTCGCCTGCTTACAAAGCAGATAAAATTCAATAGCTCCGAACATATTACCGTGATCTGTTATTGCGACGGAGGGCATATTATAAAGCTGGGCAAGCTTGATAAGCTCTGTTAAAAGTGATGCCCCATCAAGCAAGCTATATTGGGTATGATTATGAAGATGTACAAACTCTGAATTTTTCATGGGATACTAAATATTATACTAT
>CAZBNF010000103.1:0-4023 GCA_964493115.1 uncultured Planctomycetia bacterium
CCAAGATTAAGACAGTTGACATGAAATTATATGATATCGCGAAGGTATTTTTTGGATAAAAAATCTCATAAGGAGTGCATATGGCAGATATTATAAAAGATATAATTAAAGAATCCATAAGGATAAAAGAAGCTGTTTTAAGCAAGCTTTCTAAAGAAATTAAGACAGCTGCAGGCATGATATCAATTGCTCTTAAAAAAGGGGGCAAGGTAATACTGTTTGGAAATGGCGGCAGCGCAGCGGATTCACAGCATATTGCAGCAGAGTTTGTAGGAAGATTTAAGCTTGAGAGGCAGGGCCTGGCCTCAATAGCGCTTACCACAAATACGTCTATTATAACATCTATCGCGAATGACTATGGTTATGAAGAGATATTTTCCCGTCAGGTGGAGGCAATTGGCTCTGACAATGATATAGCCATAGGCATATCTACAAGTGGAAACGCCAGGAATGTAATAGCAGGCCTATTGGAAGCGAAGAAGATGGGCTTAAAGACCATTGCCTTAACAGGTTCAGGCGGAGGCGAGATGGCAACGATTGCCGATCTTGCCTTAACAGTGCCTTCTGATAATACCGCTCGTGTTCAAGAAGCACATATTGTAATAGGCCATATTATATGCGAGCTTGCGGAGCAGAACCTGTTTGGTAAGTAGTAAACTTATTCGTTTGAAGATATAGAATTTAGTAAACGATAGTCTAATATTAAAGTTCAAACTTAAAGATGCTATATAAAAAAATAAAGAATCATATAGCTTTAAAGCAGATAACAAACAGGCTTAAGAAGCGAGGTAAAAAGATAGCTTTTACAAATGGCTGTTTTGATATCATCCATTATGGCCATGTAAAGTATTTAGAAGACGCGAAAAAATGTGCTGATATATTAATAGTTGCTGTTAATAGTGACAGTTCTGTTAAGAGATTAAAAGGCAGCAAGAGGCCTCTCTATCCATTAAGAGATAGGATGAGAGTCATTGCTTCTTTATCAAGCGTTGATTATGTTACATCTTTTGGTGAAGATACTCCGGCAGAGATCATAAGATTCCTAAAACCTGATCTTGTTATTAAGGGTGCTGATTATCAGATAAAGGATATTGTAGGCAGCGATATAGTAAAGTCTTATGGCGGCAAGGTAAGGAGAATAAAATATATCAAAGGTTATTCTGTAACAGGACTTATAGACAAGATAATAAAGCGTTATGACAGATAATAAAAAGATCTTTCGCATACTTGATGTAAACATAAACCGTGTTAAAGAAGGCCTGAGGGTGTGCGAAGATATAACGCGTTTTATATTAAACGATTCTGCCTCAACAAAGTCCCTGAAGTCATTACGCCACAAAATTAGAGATATCGTAGAAAAATCAATTGCAGGCAAGAGACTGCTTTGCCAGTCGCGCGATGTAAAAAGAGACTGCCTAACAGAGATCTGCGGCCTCGAGCACAAGAAGAACTGGCAGTCTATATTTTTTGCTAATATGCAGAGAACAAAAGAGGCCTTGAGAGTGCTTGAAGAGTTTAGCAAGCTTTTAGGGGATAAAATGAGCGAAGAATTCAAGGCCATAAGGTTCAAGGTCTACGAACAAGAGAAGAGCCTGATCAGGAAATATTTCAAATGACACAGATAGAATTTGCCAGAAGAGGCCGCACAACTGATTTAGTAAGAAAACTCGCCAGAAAAGAGGGAGTTCCTTTTAAATTCATTCGCGATGGTTTAAAGAAAGGCACAGTTGTAATACCCCAGAACAGGCTGCGCAGCCTAAAGACGCCATGCGCTATCGGTAAAGGGCTTCACACAAAGATAAACGCCAATATAGGTACATCGCCTTATCGAGGCTCCATAAAAGAAGAACTCGAGAAGCTGGATGTTTGCATAAAGTATCAGGCTGATACTGTTATGGATTTAAGTACAAGCACGGACCTTAATGATATAAGAAAGTCAATATTAAAAAAGTCTTCAGTCCCGGTAGGCACTGTCCCCCTTTACGAGGTGGCGGTTAATATGAAGAAAAAAGGCCTTAGCTTTTCTGGTGCATCTGCGGATGATATATTTAATGTCATAAGAGCCCAGGCGGAAGAAGGCGTTGACTTTTTTACAATACACGCAGGCGTTACAAGAAAGGTCTTGAGCACTTTAAGGAAGAATAAGCGCGTAGCTGGCATTGTAAGCAGGGGCGGGGCATTAATGGCAGAATGGATGACGAAGAACAATAAGGAAAACCCGCTTTATGAATATTTTGAAAGAGTAATAAAGATAGCCAAGGAGTTCGATATCTGCTTAAGCCTGGGAGATGGCCTGCGCCCGGGCTCTGTATGTGATGCAACAGATAAGCCGCAGGTAGAAGAACTTAGATTATTGGGCCAGCTTGCAAAGAGGGCCCATGCCCAAGGCGTGCAGGTCATGATAGAAGGCCCTGGCCATGTTCCTATAAACCAGATAGAGCTAAACATGAAGCTGCAGAAACGGCTTTGCAATAATGCGCCTTTCTATGTTTTAGGCCCTCTCGTTACCGACGTAGCCCCTGGATATGACCATATATCATCCGCGATAGGCGCTGCAATGGCAGGATATTATGGAGCGGATTTCTTATGTTATGTAACTCCGGCAGAGCATCTGAGTATTCCCACAATAGAAGATGTTAAAGATGGGCTGATAGCCTATAGGATAGCAGCCCATAGCGCGGATATTGCAAAAGGCATAAAAGGGGCTATTGGCTGGGACAGGACAGTGTCGGTTTTTCGCAGGGCAAGGGACTGGAAAAGGCATATCAAGGCTTCTATAGATCCCGAAAGGGCAGAAATTATACACAAAAGGTTTAAGCGGGACGAAAAAGATGTGTGTACTATGTGCGGTGAATATTGCCCGCTAAAGATATCGGAGAATATATAATGGGAATAGTAGTTATTGGAACTGTTGCTATAGACGATGTTGTAACCCCTTTTGGCGAGAACCTGGATGCCCCGGGAGGTTCTGCAACATATTTTTCATTAAGCGCGTCATGTTTTACCCGTGTAAAGCTTGTTGCGGTTATAGGCAGAGATTTTCCCAAAAAGCATATTCAACTTTTTAAAAAGAAAAACATAGACATAGAAGGCCTGGAACAAAAAGAGGGAAAGACGTTTAGATGGGAAGGTAAATATGGCTGGGACCTTGATAACCCGCAGACAATCGCGACGCACTTAAATCTTCTTCAAAGTTTTAACCCGGTTATCCCCCAATCTTATAAAAACGAAGAGATGCTATTTCTTGCAAACATAGACCCGGAGCTCCAATTAAAAGTATTGGATCAAACGCAGGCAAAGATAATAGCAGCTGACACAATGAATTTCTGGATAGAGAGAAAACGAAATAAACTTCTCGAGGTTCTTAAACGGCTAGATATACTCATTATTAATGAATATGAAGCGCGTCAGCTTACAAGGGAGTCCAATCTGTTAAAAGCCGGAAAAAAAATCATCTCATATGGAGCAAAGAAAGTGGTTATCAAGAAAGGTGAAAACGGCGCGCTTTTTGTGTCAAAAAGTGGATTTTTCACCTGCGCGGCGTATCTTATGGAAGATGTGTTAGACCCTACAGGCGCAGGCGATACCTTTGCCGGGGGTTTTTTAGGTTATCTTTCAAAGTCGAAAAGATACGACGACTCTGCCATAAGGACAGCTCTTGCATATGGCACGGTTATGGCCTCTTTTGCAGTGGAAAATTTTGATATAAAGGGGCTTGCTGGGTTGACAAGTGTTAAAATACAAAAAAGACTCAAGGTATTTAAGAGAATCTGCAGTTTTTGACATAAAGTGCGGGGGTAATTCAGTGGTAGAATGCGACCTTCCCAAGGTCGACGTCGCGGGTTCGAGTCCCGTCTCCCGCTCCAAGTGATGTTCGGGACTCGAAGAGAGCCCTGTTTTGAAATGCGACGAATAGGAGCATTTTAAGGGCGAATGGCCGACCCGAAATGAACGAAGTGAATGCAGGGCGCCGAGTCCCGTCTCCCGCTCCAAGTGATGTTCGGGACTCGAAGAGAGCCCTGT
>CAZBNF010000104.1:0-3946 GCA_964493115.1 uncultured Planctomycetia bacterium
CCTGCATTATTTGATGAGCGTCCTATATTTTTACCTTTTAAAACTATCGCATCATGGAATAAAGACCCGGGCAACTGTGTGCCTAAGAATCCCGCGCCAAACTCAACCCCTTTGATAGCTTGTATGGAGATCAACTCTAATGCCAGCCTTGCGTCAAGCTTTCTATCAGGGTGCGCATGGCTGCCCAAACCTGGCATAATACCTGTCGCTATGACCTCAAAGCCTCCGCCTAAGGTATCGCCGAGCTTTTTAGCCTGATCGATCTTTTTTATCATAAGGGCCTCTGCCTTCTTATCCGCGCAATTAAGGGTAGACTTTGATGAGATATCTTTTATAGATTTAAGGCTCATGTTTTCGATATCTGCTTCGATATCAGCAAGATATTTTACATGGCTAAAAATATCTATACTAAACTTACCTAAAAGCTGTTTGCATATAGCGCCTATTGCTACACGTACAGCTGTCTCCCTTGCGCTTGCCCGCTCTAATATGTCACGTATATCAGATACTCCGTATTTAATAGCACCTGCAAGATCTGCATGCCCAGGACGCGGGCAGGTCACCACAGGAAGTGTATCGATCTTAAAATCCTTATTTTCGATCATAACAGCTATGGGGCTTCCTATTGTATAGCCTTTTCTTATGCCTGATAAGATATTAACCTTATCAGACTCTATCTTCATCCTTGCGCCTCTGCCATAGCCCTGTTGCCTGCGCTTAAGCTGCTCATTTATTATCTTAACATCCAGCCTAAGCCCTGCTGGCATCCCTTCTAATATGGCTATTAAGGCCTTTCCATGTGATTCTCCTGCTGTCATGTATCGTAGCATTTTTTACTCCTTGTTAAAATACTGATGGGAAAAGCGTTCTTATAATAATGCCGCCCCATAAAATTGTTATCAAAGCTGCAATAGAAAGATACGGGCCATAAGGTATTATATCAGCTTTTTTGCGTATTTTCTCTATTATACCTATAATTGAACCAAAAAAAGGCGCTAAAAAAAATACAATGATTACGCCTTTAACTCCAAGAAAAGCACCTATCATGGCAAGGTATTTCACATCTCCGCCACCCATAGCTGTTTCTTCGCCTATCTCTTTTAGTTTTTTCTTAAATACTATTGTCCCTATCCAGGAGATCGCGTATATCAATACCCCTCCCAAGAGAAGGCCTAAAAATGAACTTCTTAATGAGTAAAGCCTGTTAGCTGTTTCATGAAGATCAGGAAATATAATACTTAAAATAAGGCCTGCTACCATACCTCCGTAGGTTATCTCATCAGGTATAATCTGATAGTCTATATCAATAAAGGTCGCTGCTATCAGGCCGCAGGATAAAGCCATATAGATAAGCGTAACAGCATTAAAGCCCAGCTGCTTTACCAGCAATACGAACACAGCAGACGTTAATATCTCGACTGCCGCATACCTGACTGATATTCTTTTTTTACAAAACCTGCACCTGCCCAATAACATTATAAAACTTATAACAGGTATATTATCATACCACGCGATCATATGATTACACTGGGTGCAATGCGACCTCGGCCTTATGATTGATTTTTCAAGAGGCATCCTGTATATACATACATTTAAAAAACTGCCTATCAGCAATCCTGCTATAGCTGCAATGAATATTATCATTTGAGGTTATCCATTAATTCTTTTCTCATAAGAGAAACAGGGGCCTTTCTGCCTGTCCATAGTTCAAATGCCAGTACACCCTGATAAAGCAGCATGTTGATACCATTTACCGCCTTTATTGATTTTCCCTCAGCTGTCTTTACAAGCCTTGTCTTTAAAGGCGTATAAACTATATCGTAGACCTTAAGGCCTTTGTGAAGTAATTTAGCCTCTATCGGGAGCGGGTCTTTTGAACGCATGCCAACAGGCGTACAATTTACAAGCAGATGACAGCCTTGGATTAGACGTGGTATATCTTTGAAGCCTGAAGCTATAATATCAACAGCAGGAAAACTTTTCTTTACATCAGTTATTAAAGCATTTACCTTTAAAGGCATAATATCATATATCATAATTGTCTTTGCATTGCTTTTGGCAAGGCCAAAGGCAACAGCCCGAGCAGCACCCCCTGCGCCAAGTAAGAATATATCTCTGCCCTTCGGGCTAAAACGAAGATCCTCTTTAACGCTTCTTAAAAAACCTGTGCAATCGGTATTATATCCGATTAGCTTTCTATCTTTGTTTACAACCGTATTTACAGCGCCTATTGCTTTTGCAAGAGGGTCTATCCTATCAAGATATTTTATACACTCGGATTTAAAAGGCACAGTAACATTAAATCCGGATATGCCTGTACGCTTAAGAGCTGATATGGCAGGCCCTAATTTACCCTTTTCGACTAAGAAAGGAAGATATGCCGCATCTATATTTAATCTAGAAAAAGCGGCATTGTGCATATACGGGGATAAGCTGTGCTCTACAGGGTTTCCTATCAGTCCATAGAGCTTGTGGGAAAATCTTTTCGACATAATGGATTATATGTTATGAGTTTTTAAAGACAACGCTTAAGCCGTTTTGAATGGGCCCAGGAGATTTTATCCATGGCATTAAGATATGCCTTCACGCTTGCCTCTATAACATCGGTAGATGTACCTCTTCCGGTGACAATATTATCTTTTACAGCAACCTTTATGGAGGCCGAACCCAAGGCGTCTTTGCCGCTTGTGGCCGAACGTATATTGTAATCAATAAGCCTGCCTCTTAATCCCGTTATTTTATCAATCGCCTTATAACAGGCATCAACAGGGCCGTCTCCTGAAGCTTGCCCCTTATGCTCTTTTTTATCATATTCAAGGCATACTGTGGCTTTTGGCGTATGCTGGGTCCCGCCTTCAATGTAAAGATATTTTAATTTAAATACTTCATCTATTAAAGTCATCTCATCTTCAATAATGGCCTTTAAGTCTTCGTCATATATATTTTTCTTCTTATCAGCAAGCGTTTTAAACCGGCCAAATGCCTTAGCCAGCTCTGCCTCTTTTAAGTTAAAGCCCAGCTTCTTAAGCCTTGCGGAAAGCGCGTGCTTGCCTGAGTGTTTTCCCAGGACAAGTTTTGTCTCTCCGAAACCCACATCTTTCGGCTGCATGATTTCATATGTGCATCGTTTTTTTAATATGCCGTCCTGATGTATGCCTGCCTCATGGGCAAAGGCATTTGAGCCTATTATCGCCTTATTAGGCTGGACTATTATTCCTGTAAGCCTGCTTACCATGCGCGATGTCTCATAAAGGTGCCTTGTCTTTATATTTGTGGTTTTATGAAAAAAGTCCTTGCGTGTTTTCATTGCCATTACGATCTCTTCTAATGAGGCGTTTCCGGCACGTTCTCCGATCCCATTTATAGTACATTCTACCTGGCAGGCCCCGTTTTTGACAGCTGCCAATGAATTGGCGACGGCAAGGCCTAAATCATTATGGCAATGTACACTTATTATTGCTTTGTTTATATTGCGGACTCTTCTTGTTATATTGTAAATAAGCCTTCCATACTCAGATGGTATTGAATAACCCACTGTATCGGGTATGTTTACAGTTTTAGCACCCGCGTCTATAACCGCCTCTATCACCTTAAAAAGAAAATCAGGCTCTGTGCGTGACGCGTCTTCAGGGGAAAATTGTATATCGCTTATATACTTTTTGGCATATTTTACAGCCCAGACTGCCTGCCTTAATATCTCATCCTCTGCCTTTTGGAGCTTATACCGCATGTGAATTTTACTTGTCGCTAAAAAAACATGTATACGCCCGGCCTTTGCGGGCTTAACAGCCTCATAAGCAGTATCTATATCCTTTTTAAGAGACCTTGCGAGGGCGCACACGCCGGCGCTTTTTATCTTTTTACTTACAAGCTTTACAGCCTCCAAGTCGTCAGGGGATGCTATGGGAAAACCTGCCTCTATTATATCAACGCCTAAGCGCTGAAG
>CAZBNF010000105.1:0-3941 GCA_964493115.1 uncultured Planctomycetia bacterium
CCGCAAGGACAGGGGTCGTTTCTGCCTACTTTTGCCTCGTCTCTCTTAAACGGCTGGGCAGGGCCTTCCTGGGAGGTGTTATAATTCGAGCGCGTGCGAGTCAGACCTATGTCCATATTATCAGGCATAGGCGGCACTGATGGTTGTATATCCTTCATAGAGCCTGGTGAGGCATGCACAAGCTCTTGTGGGAGGGAGCGAAATACGCCGGCGGTCTTTTGAGTCTCTATCGCCTGTATCCTAAATATATATTCGAGAGAATCATCTCTTATAGAGTCTATCATTGTCATGAACATATCATATGCCTCTCTCTGATACTCTACAAGAGGGTCTCTTTGCCCATAGCCTCTTAAATGTATGCCCTCCCTTAGGTGATCTATGCTTAACAGGTGGTCTTTCCATTTATTGTCTATTGCCTGAAGCATGACAAATTTCGCTATCTCCTGCATCTTTTCAATAGTTATAGATGCCTCTTTCTGTTCATAGGCAGCCATTATTCCCTGTGCAATATAATCTCTAAGTTCTTCCCTGCTTAATGGGATTATTTTCCCCTCATCAATCTTCAGGAGAAATTTACCCCTCAACCAGCTTAAGAGATTGTTGTAATCCCATTCCTCGGGATGCAGATTTTCAGGCGCATATAAATTAAGGCTTGATTCTACAACATCATCCAGCATATTGAATATATGCTCTTTAAGGTTGCTGCTTTCAAGTATGGTTTTTCTTTCAGCATATATGATTTCTCTCTGCTTGTTCATTACATTATCATATTCCAAGACATGCTTTCTTATCTCAAAATTATGCGATTCTACCCTTCTCTGGGCTGTCTCAATAGAGCGGGCTACTATCTTATGCTCAGCTATCGGAGTCCCCTCTTCAAGGCCGAAGAAATCTATAAGGCGTGTTACCCTGTCAGAGGCAAATATCCTCATAAGGTCATCTTCTAATGATACGTAAAATCTACTTGAGCCGGGGTCTCCCTGCCGGCCTGAACGGCCCCGTAGCTGATTGTCTATACGCCTTGCCTCGTGGCGCTCTGAGCCGATTACATGAAGTCCGCCTGCTTTTATAACAGCTTCGTGCTCTTCTTTTGACTCTTGCCTGTGTTGGGCCAGAGTATTTTGGCGCTCATCTTCTGAGACATCCTTGCCCGATGCTATCATCTTTGTAATAATATCCTCTGTCCTGGATTCAGGATTGCCGCCAAGCAGGATATCAGTACCGCGTCCTGCCATATTGGTTGCTATGGTAACAGCGCCCTTTCCTCCGGCCTGGGCTACTATATGCGCTTCAAACTCATGGTATTTCGCGTTTAATACATTATGCGGCACGCCTTTTCTTTTTAACAGCTGGCCTATATACTCTGATTTGTCTATTGATACCGTACCGACCAAAACAGGCCTTCCCTGCTTGTGGAGATCTCCTATTTCATTTACTATGGCATCGAACTTTTCTTTCGCGGTGCGATATACAACATCGGGATAATTAGTCCTTGAAAGAGGCTTGTTTGTCGGGATAGATAATACATCAAGATTATAAATCTTTAAAAACTCTTCGGATTCAGTAAGGGCTGTGCCTGTCATTCCGGCAAGCTTGTCATACATGCGGAAGTAGTTCTGAAATGTAATGGTAGCGAGCGTCTGGTTTTCACGCTCTATCTTAACGCCTTCCTTTGCCTCTATCGCCTGGTGAAGTCCGTCGCTCCAGCGCCTTCCTGGCATGAGACGGCCTGTAAACTCATCAACTATAATAACCTGCCCGTCTTTTACAATATAATCCACATCAAGTTTGAAATTACTGTGCGCCCTTAATGCCTGGTTTACATGATGCTTGTATTCCATAGAGGCCACTGTATGCATATCCTCTATGCCTAGAAGTTCCGCTGCCTTTATTTCGCCTGCTTCTGTAAGATAAGCTGTGCGCGCCTTTTCATCTATAATGTAATCGCCTGTTTCCTCTTTTGTATGTTCATCGCGCGCGCCCTTTGCAAGCTTTGGCATCATCTTGTCTATCCTGTAATATTTATCTGTCGACATCTCGGCAGGGCCTGATATGATAAGGGGGGTCCTTGCCTCATCTATTAATATGCTGTCAACCTCATCAATTATGGCAAAAAATGGTTCACGCTGAACCATGTCCTGTTTTGATATCACCATATTATCGCGCAGGTAATCAAAACCAAATTCATTATTTGTCCCATATGTTATATCGGCATTATAAGATATCTTTCTTGCATCAGGCGGCATATCGTGCTGTATAACGCCGATTGACAGGCCTAAAAATTCATAAACAGGCCCCATCCATTGGCGGTCACGTTTTGAAAGATAATCATTTACAGTGACGACGTGTACCCCTTTGCCTAAAAGCGCGTTAAGATACACAGGCAGCGTCGCGACAAGCGTTTTTCCTTCGCCTGTTGCCATCTCAGATATCCTTCCCTGATGAAGGACATATCCCCCTATAATCTGACAATCAAAATGGCGCATGTTTATAGTTCTTTTTGCCGCCTCTCTTACTACCGCGAAGGCCTCGGGGAGTATTTCATCAAATAAGCTGTTATAGAGTTTTTTAAGGCTTAACTTTTCCTTATCCCTCGCAGCCTGGGTGGTTGATTCATCTATCTGTTTTTTAAATCTTGCTATATTATCAGAGGCGGCATGCTTTTTTTTATTTAGATGCTCGCGAAAGGCATCTGTCTTTAAACGCAGCTCTCTATCAGAAAGAACTGATACAGCCTGCTCATAGCTGTTTACCTGAGAGAGTATGGGCTCTATCTTTTTAAGCTCTTTCTCGTTATGAGAACCGAAGATTATATTCTTAATCAATCCTATCATGTGTTTGCCTTTTTAAACCTTAAAAATGACTGAATGAACCTGTCTATCTCGCCGTCCATGACAGCCTGCGTGTTTGATGTCTCTTCTTTAGTCCTGTGGTCTTTTACCATATTATAAGGATGAAATACGTACGAGCGTATCTGGCTGCCCCACTCTATCTTCTGCTTGGCGGCATGCGCCTTTTCCATCTGCTCTCTGATCTCCCGCTGTTTTTTTTCATAAAGGCGCGCCTTTAATATCTTCATGGCAATGCCCTTGTTTTTTATCTGGGAACGCTCATTCTGGCACTGGACAACTACACCAGTAGGGATATGGGTAATTCTTACCGCGGAGTCTGTTGTATTTACGCTTTGGCCTCCGCAGCCGCCTGAGCGGTATACATCCACCCTGATATCTTTTTCAGTAATCTCTATATCAACATCATCGGCAACCTCAGGGATAACATCTACTGAAGCGAATGATGTGTGCCTTCTCTTGTTAGCGTCAAAGGGCGATATGCGCACAAGCCTGTGGACGCCACGCTCACCTTTAAGATAGCCGTATGCCCATTCGCCTTTTATTATCATGGTTGTATTTTTAATGCCTGCTTCTTCCCCCGGCAATATATCAATACTTTCAAACTCATAACCCATGATGTTTGCCCAGCGATTATACATCCTTAAAAGCATACTTGCCCAATCGCATGACTCTGTGCCGCCGGCACCTGAGTTTATGCTAAGAATGGCATTATTTATATCATGTTTGCCGCTTAAAAGGCTTTTAAATTCAAGCCTGCTTATGGTCTCCTGGAGATGGTGAAGCTCTTTTTTAGCGTCTTTTATTGTAGTCTCATCGCCATCATCTATTATAGACACTAGCTCTTCTAGATCATGATATTCCTTGAGGCAGGTCTTGAAAGGTTCTGTTGTGGCCTTAAGAAATTTCAGCCTTGGCATTATCTCGTTCGCTTTCTGAGGGTTATCCCAGAAGCCTTCAGCTGACATAGTAGTTTCTATATGAGATATCTCATCAACCTTATTAGGGATGTCAAAGATACCCCCTTAGGTGATCCAGCTTACCCTTTATGATATCTAATTGTGATTTTATCTCTTCTAACATAGCGTTTTA
>CAZBNF010000106.1:0-3877 GCA_964493115.1 uncultured Planctomycetia bacterium
CATCTCCGTATTGGTAAGATGTATCCTGTAGTTTTATATAAACAAGGGGAAATACCTATAGATTTTATTACCTCTCCAAAGACAAAAGATAAACTTGTAAAAGAGCTAGTTGGTAGACAAATTGTTATTAATAAAATCGATAAATTTGAATTTCTTCTTGAAAATAGAATACCTATTAAAATTCAAGCAGAAAGAGAAAAAACAGGCTATATAATTCAATGTCCCAAACCTTCAGCATTTTTATATCATAAAGGAGCTACCTTTATTGATAGAGAAGGAGAATTTAAACAGGCAAAAGATCTGCACTATATGTATTTTATATTACGTTATACACCTAACTTAGATATTGTTCTGGCGGAAGTTGCTGAATATAGGGGAAAAGGTTATTTTATAGGTATTTCTAAAGATATCAAGCGATATTTTGAAAGAAAAACGAGTCAAGGCTGCCTGATGATTGAGAAAGAAAATGGACCAGATGAATATATAGATGATTTAAGGCAAGATATATTTGAGAGATTTAATAAATTTCTTGAATTTCTATGAATTTATGTCAATATCAGGAATGTTAGAGAAGATAATTTATGGCGGCTCTCGCGCTGATTCAATATTTCAGTAATTTTTAACGGAAGAGCGCCAAGAAGTTTTATATATCTTGCAGGGTGAAAGTCCTTGTTGGGTAAGGTCTAGCCAGCCACCCATACTGAGTGGAGCATTGAAACTAATTTGTCTTTTACGGAAGCGAGTATCTCTGAAGAGCCCAGTGCGGAAATTCTGCACGCTGGGATCTGTGCGGGGGCGGTCAGGTAACTGGCTGTCCTACCGTGACAACCTAAAAAATAATTTCCTAAAAAAGAAGGATTTTTAAAACTTATGCCGAATATATAAAGAAGTATTAAATCCCAAATTCGTACCCGATTACTTTTCTATTTTTATATAAGGGAAAACAGGGGGACGGTTGTTAATGCTCAGTAATTATGTCACTTTTAGTGGAAAACCTACAGGATCTGAGGAGTTTCTTAAACAGATGGTTGAGGTTTTAGGTATTATTATAGATAGACGTCCTAAAAGAAAGACCTCGTAAAAACGAAAATTAAATTATAGAAAAAATATAATGTGTTGTCCCATTTTTATTAAAAAGATTGAGAGGGAAGAGGGCAAGTGATATTGCAAGATCTGACCCCCGTACTTCTCTTATAAAAAGAGTTAAGAGGTTATTTTTATGAATAAAACAATAATACTGATTGTATGTGTGGTTGTTATTATAGTACTGGGAATTTCTGCAAATTCTCAAGATGAAACTAGCTGGGAAGGTACAATAAATGTCACTCAAATTGAAGTCGGTGCTCATCCTAAAGTTGGAAAACGAATTACTAACTGGAATATTGAGGTCAAATGGAAAGAAACTGACCGCGTTGATGTTCAAGATGTGGATGGAAACCTTGTGGGGCAATTCGTACGTCTTCAAGATGAGGGTTCTACCTGGTCGGGAGTACAAAGCGGAACTTTTATCACCGAAGGTGTTGGCACATTGGCTGAAGAAATATATTCAGGAGAGGGAAACGGAAGCGGGAGTTCTATTTATATGGGCTGGATCTACTACAGTCTTTCAGATATTGACCCCCTTGCAGACACCATTCCGAACGGAACCTATTTTTTCCTAAAAAATAGCGGTAACGATTTATCTTTCACCACAACCTGCACACATAATTATTATTGGTCAGAGGGTAGCTCCACAAACCTGACTTCTTCTGTGGCAATGGCAGGGTTTTTTGCCGGTAAGATGTTTACCGGTCCTTATGAAACAGAAAATCCGGTAAAAGTTGAAGAAATAGGCTCAAAATTTATTTCTTATGATATGCTGGCCTTCGATACCCAAATCCGGAACGTTTCGGATGAAAAAATGAGCGGGAACTATGATAACTCGATTCATATGAAAAGCCCTGGCGGGCTCGATTATATTAGGAATATCTGCACATGGAATATCAAGAAACGGCTTGATATCAATCCGATTATTCACCAGGCAGATGAAAGCTGGCTTCCGATGGGAGGAGAAGAAGAGAACACAATTTCAATCACTGCAGAAATAGAAGAAGATGAGAATTTGGCAGGTAAATGGGAATTTACGCTTTATAAAGTAAGCAACGAAAAAGGTTATTGTTTGAATTCCGGGGAGGGAGAAGAATATGACCTTGAGTTTGTCGATAACCAGGAAGGTTTTATCGAAACTAAAGATGGAGAGAATGATGGTGATTGGATAATAGAAACAACCGAAACCTTGAATAAAGCTCTTGTGGCGATACAATCATATGATTACGGTGCATGGGGAAAATTAAAAGCAAGAGTCAATGTTGATGGCCTATGGTACGAATGTAAAGCCGAAAATGGCGACGACTACATTACAATTCCCAGCGACGAGGACGAAGACCGAATTGCTGATTACTGGGAAGAACAGCATGATGTTTACGACAAAGATGAAAACTGGGACGAAGACCCCGAACCTTCCGGACAAAACAGTAATGGTGACGGTATATCTCTTTATGAGGAGTATCGGGGATTTGAAGATGAAAATTACCAGCACAAACGCCTCAAACCACAGATTAAAGAGCTTTTTGTAAGAGACGAGGATGGGTTGGTTAAGAAATCCAGCTTTGAGGTTGCATCCGGTTTGCGGGTTTTTTATATCAGTGAGGATGGCTGGACCGGTGAGGATGAATGGAGTGATTCGTTTTACCGTCTGACCATTGATCCGGAAAAACGGGTAGTTAATTTCAATACCTCCGGTTTTGGTCATATAGTAAATCAGCACGCTCTGCATGTGGTGATGAAAGAAAAGGGAGAAGAAAAAGCAGAAGGAGCAGACCCGTACGGCCGCACTTTTTCAACCTTGGATATGCGGTCGCCAGCCTCTAGCAAATACGTCGCTGTTTTTGTTAATGAAATTGTTAAACAATGCTGGATAACTGCTGAACTGGAAATGGACGCAGACGATAAATTTCTCTTGACGCACGAAGATATTGAAGCCGTGGTCGAACAACTTATAATAGTTTCCACCTTGCATGAGATGGGTCATGGTGTGGGAGTTGAACACCACGCTCCAGACCTTTCGGGAGGTGATCTGATGTGCGCAATGCGCTATTTCAGCCTGGAAAGTATTGTTGTAGGCCTTGCGCCCTGGCCATCTATTTTCAGCCATCAATCTGATTGTAATAATAGTTCCGTTTCGGGGGGAAGTTGCTGGAGCCAGATTCAGGTGAGTGACAAATAAATCAATGTAAATAGAGCCAGAGGAACGGTTGTGCCAGGTCAATAATTCGGTAACTTTTAACGAAAACCTATAAGATTTGGGGAGTTTCTTAGCCTGATGGTTGAAACTTTTGGAATTATTATAGGTAGACGTCCTAAAGGAAGCACTCGTAAAGTGGAAAGCCAAACTATAGAAAAAATAGGAAGTACTATTTTCAAATAGTCCGAATTTAATTTTGACTATTTTTAATTATAATCAAGTTAGATGAAAAAAGAAAAAATAGAATCACTATTATTCCGGTTCACAAAGGGAAAGATATTAAAAGATACAAAAATATCTCCTGATAATTTGAAAGATATTTTAAAGAATATTTAGTAATAAAAATAGAGACTATAGAGACCAGCCCCTAGCATTAAAAGAGCAGGGGTTTTTTGTTTGATTACATAAAAATAGGCCTCGTATTTTCGTTTATAAGGGGGGTCTTTTTCAAAATAGGTACAAACGTAAGGCGCAAGTTGGATATTCTTCATATACGCAGTATACGGGCGTTTTTTAAAATCTTTCAAAGCTTTTTTTTGTAAGGGTTACAGCGTTTATACTAGTATTTGGCCGTTAGTCGTTAGTATTTAGTTA
>CAZBNF010000107.1:0-1504 GCA_964493115.1 uncultured Planctomycetia bacterium
AGCTACAATCTCTCTTGCCCTGTCCTTTGGTATGCCTGTTGATATCTCGGCAATCTGTTTCATGTGATTGCTAAAGGCCTTTTCAGGCTCTTTAAAGGAAATTGCTTTAGGGGATATAGATCTTTTGACCATCTTGGTAAGCAGGATATCACGAAGCGCGCGAAGTTTAAAGTCGCTTGATGATATCAATATCACCTGTTTTTCATCACGTTTATATTCAATGGATGAGTTGGTACCTTTAAAGTCGTATCTTGTAATCAATTCTTTCTTTGCCTGATCAAGGGCATTATCCATCTCATGCATATCGACCTCTGATACTATGTCAAATGAAAAGCTCTGTTTTGCCATTTAAGCCTCCTATCAAATTGTAGGACCAAGGATCAGGTCTTTTTCTTGCATCAATAGCATGTGACCGAAGACCTGGTCCTTTTCTATACATTAAATCTTATATCAAGCAGGTCGCCATCTTCAACGATATAGTCTTTGCCTTTTAGATATGCCTTGCCTGCCTCTTTTACCTTTGGCTCGCTTCCTAATTCTATAAGATCCTGATACTTTATCACTTCCGCGCGTATAAAACCTTTTTCAAGGTCAGTGTGTATTACGCCTGCAGCTTGAGGCGCATAGCTGCCAGAAGCCACACTCCATTGGCGCACCTCATCAGGGCCGACTGTAAAAAACGTTATAAGATTAAGCGCCTTTATGCACAGCTGGGTAAGCACATTTACCGCAGGCTCTTTTACGCCAAGCGCTATTAAGAACTCCTCTTTTTCAGCATCAGTCTCCAGGGAAGCAATCTCTGATTCTATCTTGGCGCAGGCGGACATCACATAAATATCTGATGCCTTAAATTTATCCTTTATGCCCTTAAGCAGTGAATCATCTTGTAAGTCTTTTTCTGAGACATTTAAAACCACAAGAACTTTTTTTAACGTGACAAACGGATAGCTTGATATTAAAGCTTTTTCATCTTTAGTCATATCAAGCAGCCTCAACGGCAGATTGTTATCAAGTTGTGACTTTATCTTGCCAAGCAGTTCCTTTTCCTTTAATGTCTTTTCATCTTTTATGCTTTTTAGGTTTTTATCTATGCGCTCTAGCCTTTTTTCAATAAAGAGCATATCATGCAGTATAAGCTCCGAGTTGATATTGGCTATATCTCTCGCGGGATCAACAGAACCATCGACATGATAAACAGCGTCATTATCAAAACATCTTACAATATGGCAAATAGCGCTAAGCTCCGCTATGTCTTTAAATATATCCCCTTTTGAAAGGGTATCCTTTTCTATTTTAGGAAGAAGCTCAATTTCGACTCTTGCCCTGACCTGGCTCTTGGGCTTGTACATCTGGACAAGCCTGTCAAATCTTAAGTCCTTTATCTGGGCAATGCCTTTTATGGATTTTCCGGAGGCAATATCTTTATCTGATATGGGGTGCTGGGTGAGCGCTTGAAAAAGCGTCTTCTTTCCTGTCTGGGGTAAACCGATAATACCGATTTTCA
>CAZBNF010000107.1:1604-3869 GCA_964493115.1 uncultured Planctomycetia bacterium
GCGTATTTTTCAAAGTGCATTGAATACAGAGCGCGCCCGCTGCTTAATGTCCTTAATGAAGACGCGTAACCAAACATCTCAGAGAGCGGGGCCTCTGCTGTAAGGATCTGCTGGTTGACCTTTGCCTCCATTGCCATTATCTTACCGCGCCTTGAGCATATATCGCCTGTTATGCTTCCCATGTATTCCTGGGGCGTTACAATCTCGAGTGACATCTGAGGCTCTAATATTACAGGTTCTGATTTTAAAAATGCCATTTTAAAACATTCAGCGGCAGCGAGTTTAAAAGCAAGCTCTGAAGAGTCCACTTCATGATAAGACCCGTCTACTAATGTCACCTGAACATCAACAACAGGATAGCCTGCGTATACACCCCTTTGCATAGCGCTAATAATACCTTTCTCGACCGCGGGGATATACTCTTTAGGTATACTGCCTCCTTTTATCTCATTAACAAATTCAAAACCCTTGCCTGTTTCAGCGGGTCCTACAATAATCTCAACATGCCCATACTGGCCTCTGCCGCCGCTTTGCTTTACATGTTTATAGCTTTGCTGCGTAGTCCTTAAAATAGTCTCCCTATAGGCTACCCTGGGCGCTCCAACATCGGCTATAACATTAAATTCATGTTTTAACCTGTCAACTATAATCTCAAGATGAAGTTCACCCATGCCGGATAATATAACCTCGTTTGTCTCTTGATCTGTTTTTACAATAAATGTAGGGTCCTCCTCAGCCAATCTGATAAGCCCCTTGCTTAGTTTATCCTGATCTACCTGGCTTTGCGGCTTAACGCTAAGCGACATAACGGGTGCGGGAAATTCAATTGCCTCAAGCAGGATAGGGTTATCTTCATCGCAAAGGGTATCTCCTGTCACTGTACGGTCAAGCCCTATCGCTGCCGCAATGTCCCCTGTAAATATATCTTCTCTTGCCTCCCTGTGGTTGGCATGCATCTGCAGTATCCTGCTGATCCTTTCCTTTCTTCCTTTTGTGGCATTTAAAACATATGAGCCTGCTTTTATAGAACCTGAGTAAACTCTAAAGTATATAAGTTTTCCCATATGAGGGTCTGACTGCACCTTAAAGGCGAGCGCTGAAAAGGGTTCATTATCATCGGCCTTTCTCTCTACTATTTTTTCAGGGTCATCAGGATTTGTACCTGTAATAGCCTTTGTATCCAGAGGCGATGGCAGGTAATCATTTATCGCGTATAAAAGCCTTTGTATACCCTTATTTTTAAAAGCAGAGCCGCAAAGTATGGGGACTATCTTATTGCTGACAGTGCCAATTCTTATGGCTTCCATTAATTCTTCATTAGTAATAGTATCTTCTGCCTCAACATATTTCTCCATAAGGCTGTCAGAGACTTCAGCCGCGCGTTCTACCATAATATGACGGTACTTTTTTGCCTGTTCTATAAGATCATCCGGCACTTTTTCAACATCAAAATCCTGGCCCATTGATTCATCATCATAGATATACGCCTTCATGGTTATAAGGTCTATGATGCCTTTAAACTCATCCTCTGCCCCTATGGGAATCTGCAAAGGCAGGATATTCGCGCCAAGTTCTTTTTTAATACTTTCCATTACCGCAAAAAAGTCCGCGCCAATACGGTCCATCTTGTTTACAAAGGCAATCTTTGGCACATCATATTTATCTGACTGGCGCCATACTGTTTCAGACTGAGGCTCAACACCTCCTACAGCGCAAAACACTGCCACAGCACCGTCTAATACGCGCAGGCTTCGCTCAACCTCAACCGTAAAATCAACGTGTCCGGGGGTATCGATAAGGTTTATCCTGTGGTCTTTCCAGTAACAAGTGGTTGCCGCTGATGTAATGGTAATACCTCTTTCCTGTTCTTGTTTCATCCAGTCCATCTGGGCCTTGCCGTCATGAACCTCGCCTATCTTATGGGATTTTCCTGTATAGAAAAGTATGCGTTCACTAAGGGTTGTCTTTCCGGCATCTATATGCGCCATGATACCTATGTTTCTTACTTTGTTTAATTGGATTAAACGTGCCATTCAATTCTCCTTTTTAAATAAAAAAACCTTCACCTGGTCAACCTTAACACCATCTGAAGGATATGTGTTCTAATAGATTGATTTATACTGCATATGATATCTTATTTTTTATATTGTGTCAATATCTTCTTTAGGAGACTCATCCTCCCGGCTAAACAAACACATGCCATCCATGGCTTTACCTTCGCAGCGATGGTATTTTTGCATATTACTTGAAATCAGGGCAAAAAAA
>CAZBNF010000108.1:0-3824 GCA_964493115.1 uncultured Planctomycetia bacterium
AATCCTCCTCTCTCCGCCATCCTTGTTTGCCCTGGAAGATAATGATAGGGTTACTCAAGCGATATGCCAGGTGTAACATAAAAATTGAAAGGTAGCGTTAATTTTGAAAAAACTATTTATTTTTATTATAATAACGATTTTAACATGTTTTAGCGTATTATTATTTTACAGAGTAGAGTTTGATATGAAAAAAGGAGAGATACTTTTTGGTAGTAGAAAGACAGATGGCAACAGTTATGCTTTATTCTATAAACAAGGTTTTGTATTAAGCTGTATTGACCCCAAGGGAAATGGGGTAGCTGTCTGGAAGATGCCCAAGCCTTCAGTAAGCAGCGCGGAAAATATTATCCTCCCCTTTAAAGACGGGGAAAGACTCGTTTATGATGTATACTCAGCAGGCCTTAAAACAGGCCAGTCAGTCCTTACGTTTTATGGTGAAAAACCTTTTAATGATGAAAGCGCTTATTATATAACATTTGTTACGGAACTGCCATTTTTTAAAGATTACGAGGATATATACGCAGCAAAAGGGTCGTTTTTGCCGATTAAGATAAATAGAAAAATAGAAAAAATAGGCGGTCTTTCAACGGAAGAGATAGAAGAAGAGTATAATCAGGTTGATTTTCATGTTACCATAAACAAGAAAGGGGCTTTTTCAACAAATAAAACCACCATCCAGAAGAATGGGCCTATATACAATGCTATCCTACTGACATATCTCTGCAGGGCTAATCCCGGCATAGCTGATAAAAATGATTTTAAGATAGTTTTACCTACGCAGGAATTTGATATAAGGATTTCCGGAGAAGAAAATATAGAAACTCCTTCAGGCCGATATCTTGCCGATGTATTTACAAGCGAACCGGCAAAATTTACATTTTATCTTAGTAAAGACAATGAAAGGCTTCCTGTCAAAATTTCAAGCCACACTGCTTTAAACTACACAATGATCTTAAGCTCTAAAGAAAACCTGGACTAAGCGGCAGCCCTTCTTATGAATAAAATATCCTTAAAACGTATCTTATCTGATTTTTCCAAAGAAGACAACTCTGTTTTTCTTGAGACAGGCCTCTTTGATAGTGATAATAAGTATAGTTACTTGTTTAAAAACCCGTTAGAGGTTGTATCATGCCATAATCCAGATGAAGTTAAGCCTTCTATTGATAAAATAGAGAGGATGCTTAGAAAAGGGTTATTTGCAGCTGGTTTTATATCCTATGAAACAGGCTTTGCTTTTGAGCCGGCCCTTAAACAAAATAAATTTTATGATTTTCCACTTCTCTGGTTTGGGATATTCACCAAGCCCGTGGTCTTCGATCATCGGTATATAAAATTTGACGATGACACCCCGTCGGGTGATTACAGTATGAATTCTGTAAAGCCTGATATTTCTGAAAATGAGTATATAAAATCAGTAAAAAAAATAAAAAGATATATAGAAGAAGGGCATACGTATCAGGTAAACAGGACATTTAAATTAGATTTTTCTTACAAGGGTACCCCCTCAAATCTTTATCTGTATCTAAGAAAAAAACAGAGTGTTTCTTATTCGGCGCTTGTTAAGTTTGGCAAGAAATATATATTATCATTTTCCCCAGAGCTATTTTTAAGGCAGGAAAAAGGTATTGTCCGGGTAAAGCCGATGAAGGGGACTATTGCCAGAGGCAGGTTTCTAGAGGAAGATATTAAAAATGCCGCTGCTCTTCATAGCTGCCAAAAGAATAGAAGTGAAAATATAATGATAGTAGACCTTTTGCGTAATGATTTAGGAAAGATATCACAAACAGGCTCAGTCAAGACAAAAAAGTTTTTTGAGATAGAAAAATATGAGTCACTCTTCCAGATGACATCAACGGCAGAAGGTAAAATACGCGCCGACATCTCTCTGTATGATATGTTTAAATCCATGTTCCCTTCAGGTTCTGTTACAGGAGCGCCCAAAATACGCACCATGAAGATAATAGATGAAATCGAAAGGTCCCCACGACGTATATACACAGGAAGCATAGGATTTATAACTCCTAAAAATGACCTCGTATTTAATGTGGCTATACGCACTTTGCTGCTGGATTCAGATAGCAGTAAAGGAGAAATGGGGATAGGAAGCGGCATTGTATATGACTCCGAGGCAAAAAAAGAGTATGAAGAATGTCTGCTCAAGGCAAAATTTTTAACAGAAAAACAAGAAAACTTTAAACTTATAGAGACAATACTTTGGGATGCTGCCAGAGGTTATGTATTTATGAAATTTCATCTGCAGAGGCTTTCAGAGTCAGCAGAGTATTTCAATTATAGATACGATAGCAATCATGTAGTGAGAGATCTAAATAACGCGTCCAGGGTTTTTGATAAAAAACAAAGTTACCGTGTAAGGTTATTGCTAGATAAAGACGGTAACACTATTATAAGTTATTCAAAGCTTGAGGGGAATAGCACACCTATGTTAATCACGCTGTCCTCTAAAAATACTAACTCATCGGATAAATGGCTGTATCACAAAACAACCAACAGAAGGCTTTATGATAGTGAATACAACAGATATAAAAAACTCGGGTTTTTCGATGTAATTTTCAAAAACGAAAAGGACCAGATTACAGAAGGCGCCATATCTAATATATTCATCAAAAAAAATGGAATTTATTATACCCCCCCTATAGAATGCGGGGTTCTAAACGGTGTGTACAGGCGCTATCTTTTGCTGGAAGGAAAATTCAGGATAAGGGAAAAGATTATTAGGCCTGAAGATCTCTTAAAGGCAGATAGCATAATAATGACAAATGCTATAAGAGGAATTGTCAAGGTACGCCTTGATTTCGATGAGCCATCCTTTAAAGGGCATATTGTTCACAGGTGTCTATCAGTAAGCAAGGAGCATGCCTATGCTTAAAAAAGGTGTTTTAGCTTTAATTTTCGTGTTTATATCACAAAACGTTTATGCCTCGCAAAACTTTGAACCTGCTAATATAAAACCTAACCAAAAATCTGTAGAAGATATAGTAATAGAGCCTGCGCAATCCAGCCTTCCTGAACATGAAAGATTGACTTATGCTGTAAGGTGGCTTGGAATACAGGTGGGCATTATTACAGCGTCCATTAATGGTATAAAAGAAATCAATGGCCGCAAGGCATACGAGCTTGAAGTCACTGTCAAGACAAACGCTTTCTGCTCAGCCATATACAAGATAGATGACAAATTTGTATCTTATATGGATATAGAGAATTTTTATACCTTGCGCCATGAAGTTTATCGAAGAGAAGGCCGTTACAAAAAAGATGCTATAACAGATTTTAACCACACGGTCAAGAAAGCTTATTTTAAAAATCTGATAGATAAATCAGAAAAGGTTTTTGATATACCTTATGGAGTGCAGGATACATTAAGCGCCTGCTATTATTTCAGGCTTTTGCCGATAGCCATAGGAGAGAAGGTTGAATACGCTGTTTGTAACAATGAAGATATATACGAGTTATTTGGTGCTATAGAGTCAAAGGACTATATAAGGCTGCCCCGGCTCGGCATGAAATCAGCTTTTTTTATACAACCTTATGCCCAGATTAAAGGAGAACAGGTAAAAAAAGGAAGGGTAAGCGGTTATTTCAGTGTAGATGAAAGACGCTTACCTCTTCTAGCTGTTGTCCAGGCTCCGATATTTACAGAGGTTACAGCCTCACTCGATAGTGTGGGGTATAGACAAAAATAGCAATAAATGATATAGTGTTCTTCGTAATAAAACGGAGAGGTCGCATAGCCCGGTTGAGTGCGCCTGCTTGGAGAGCAGGTAGGCCGCAAGGCCTCCAGGGTTCGAATCCCTGCCTCTCCGCCA
>CAZBNF010000109.1:0-3811 GCA_964493115.1 uncultured Planctomycetia bacterium
TGCGTGTTAGCGAGCCTTTCGAGTGTCACTTACCGGTTTTCGAGGATTTTTCAAATGGATTCAATTCCAAGATACAGGATGGAACAGATAATATAAACAATAATATTGCCCCTTCTGTTATGAGGGGAGAATACCGTATCGCGTTTGGCGCGACAGAAGATGATTTCCTGTGGAAAGACGCCAATGCCGATTATCATAATATGCCAGGCGTTACCGGCTGGAGATATTTATACGGAAAGGACAGATATAACAGTTACGATAAGGAAATATATTCAAGGTTAAAGGTTGACTTGGATGCCCACTTTACAGATACGATAAGCGGTTTTGGCCAGATGGTGATAGACCCATGGACATTTGTAGGCAAGAAAAAGGTTAATATACCAGGTACAGGAGGGGATAACCTTCAGATAGAATATAAATACTGGTCGAATGCAAGGTCAACTATAAATGAAACCTACAGGACGGATAAGGGAAATATCGTAAAGATAAATGAGAATAAGGTTAAAGACGGCAATACATCAACAGCCAACTATTCAGGCCTTACAGACTGGGGTACCACTTTCGCTACTGTGCCTGAGGTTGAGATAGACAGGATGTATGTGCCTATAAGAAAGCTCTGGGTTGAGTACGATCAAGAGCCTTATAAGATGAAGGCATTTGCAATGGCAGGCCAGGAAGAGGCCCTTACCTCAGATGATCCCATGCGTCTATCCAATAACAAGGTATGGTGGGAAGAGAGTACATGGCTTGACAGGTATGATGCAAGCCGTGTTTTCAGCAGGACGGATAATCCTCTAAAGAAAGGCCAGTGGGTAAGCGATCTTTCATTTATGGCAAGAGACAGTGAAGATACCCGGCTTACATTCCTGCGGGGCGGCTCATTTGATGCAAGTTTTAATAACGGTACAAGGGTTAAGGCGGTTATAGCTACACCCAGAAGCCTGTGGGATACATACGAACAGGTATCAAGCGTACCTGCTGCTATAGAGGCAAGGACACCTATAACAGATAAGCTTACCTTAGGAGGCCTTTATACGTTTAAAGGCGGTATATATAAACAGTCATTAGAGGCAATGAACAACCTCGGTTCAATAGATGGTTCCTACCAGCTTTTTGAAAATACCCAACTTTTTGGCCAGTTCGCGGGAAGCAATATGCGCGTTGATGAGGCCAATGGGTATAAAAATGATTATACCGGTTATGCCGGAACCTTCGGAATAAAAAATCAGGGACCCTTAAAAATAACAGGCGGCGCAGGTGATAGATATGAATTAAAGGCAATGGTTGCCAGCATGAATGATAAGTTCTTACCAGGCCTTTCCAGCTATGGGATTACAAGAAAAGAATTTGAATATGCCAAGCACGTATATTTTGATGATATAAATCCTGAAAACGAGGCATGTATGTTTGGCGACGGTATAGATGTAGGAAGAAACGTGCTTAGCTTAAACACCAAAGCGGAGTTCCCTGATTCAGGCGTTGATACAAGGTTTGATTTCAGGACGGTGTACAGCGACGGAAATGATCATATAGAGGATGTTTACAGATTGGAAGGAACCTATAAGCCTGCGGAAAAACTGACGTTAAAAGGTTTGGCATTTTATAAGCACCTTCCAAAGACAAAGGCGGGCATAGACCCCCTTATAAATGCCAAGAATTATTATAGCTCGTTTACGTCTTATTTTGCGTATGATGATATCTGGCTTAGAAACCCTGTAGTAGAGGCAGGCAAGAACCCTTCGATCGGCGCATTTTCAGCAGGCCTAAAATATGATTTTACGGATTATTTTACAGGCGAGGGTGTATATGAGTCGACAAATGACCCCAAGGATAACCCAAGGGGTATTTTAAATACTGAATGGGTAGAGGAGTACTATCAAGACGGGATCACATGGGATAAGATTGTCCCTTCTCTGTACAGCCAGGGGGCCTTCGGAGCGCCACCTTATAATTATTATAATATATACAAGGCAAGGTTTGTATATTATCCTTTCAAACCGTTAAAGATCACTTTAAAATATACATATAATGATAATAAATATGCTATGGCAATCGATGATAATCCAACTGCCCAGGGCATTGAATTTGAGTACAAGCCATGTCCAAGGACAACAATCGGGTTCTTGTACCAATATACGAGACAGAGAGACCTGTATAAAGAGCTAGTGATGAACGAAGGATATAATTTCGACGGGCATCATAATATATTTACAGCCTTTGATTATCAGATTAATCAGGACCAGCACCTAAGGATAATGTATGGTGCTTATGTAGGATATGACTATGACTATGCGGAGGAGCACGATGATATAAATGCGCTGGATACAAGGCATATCGTAAGGTTTTCATATACAGGGAAATTCGGCCCATCAGATAAGCGGGGAGATTCTGCTATTACTGATGCAACGCCCAATACCCTCGGCCCGTTAAATCCAGCGATACCTGGGGCTACTTTTGTGACAAAGCTCTCGGGCGGTTGGGCGAAATATACGGAGAAAGCAGATGTCGCGCCTGTTGATTCAAACTGGGATAATTATCTCCTAAGGCTTGACCTTGGCATGGATGCCTATGACAGAGAGTATTGGGAGGGCGGCATACGCTTAGGCCTGTTTACAACGCTTACTGATCAGGAAAAATGGGAATATCAGGGCATCGGCACTTATCAGACAGATGATATGAGCTTCAGAGGCGCGGACGTAAACGCGAACATAGGCTGGGCTATATCAAATTCATCAAAATATCTGTCAGTTACGCCGCTTCTTCATGTAGGATACAGAAGGGTTGAATTCTCAAGAGATAATATATCCACTACGTCAACCACTGTATCTCAGCTTGGAGAGGTTGCTGAAAACTTCAATGTAACCTATGCCGGCATAGGAGGCAGGGTAGACATGGGGCCTGCAAATAACCTGAATTTCTACACAAGCGGGTATTGGGCGCCACTTGTGTACGCGCCTATTAATAATAGCCGGCTTGGCAGAGTTACTTGCGACAGAGGAACTATATTACATGCAGAAGGCGGCGTTGATTATGCAGTATCTGATAGATTCGACTTAAGCCTTGGCGGTTTCTGGGATAAGCAGCACCTTGAGAAGGCCAGCAGGATAGATGATGGCATTGTAAACTTTGAGATGCCTGATAATAAACTCGAGACCTTCGGACTGAGCCTTGGCGGCCAATATCGCTTCTAAAATGGCTTAGGAACGCTTCTCAAGCACGGGTACCCGTGCTTGAGAAGCGTTCCTAAGAAAAACCTGAAAAAAATCAAAAAAAAGCTTGACAAAAAGGTTGAATTAAGGTATACTTACTTAAGAACTTTAAAAATATCATATTAAGGTATAAATATGTATTTAAATAACAGGATCAAGCAGAGGGGGCAATATAATATGAAATATATTTATATAGTATTTATAATATTATATATGTTATTTCCTTATAATGTCACCGCGCAGCCTGTAAGTAACATAAGGGAGATGGTCTCTGAAAATAACGGCACAATCAGAGACAGCTATTTTGCGGGCGCGAACAAAGGTATAGTGGTGCATGTGCAGGATCTGCATTGCAATTATAATGCCCAGGTTTCCATATACAATATTATTAATGAGTTGATCGATAAATATCATTTAAACGTTGTCGCCATAGAGGGCTGCGTAGGTGAACTTGACACAGCGCCTTATTCAAAACGACCTAATGACAGTATAAAAGAAAGTGTTGCCCAGTATTTCCTGAAATCAGGCCAGCTTGATGGTGCTGGTTTTGCCCATATGATGAGGCATAGCGGTTTCGTATTCTGGGGGGCTGATGACGCAAC
>CAZBNF010000110.1:0-3794 GCA_964493115.1 uncultured Planctomycetia bacterium
TTTTACATTTTGTTTCTTCGGCTACAACGTGGCATTTTACCATAAACAAAAAGAAAATAGGCCTTCTCTCTTGCGATAAAGATTCAAAGTTCCCTTGGCCTTTACTAATTATCATGTCTGAACTCTTATAAATTCTTTTGAACTCTTTTGAACATAGAGTAAGTATCGTCCCCGGTGCATCCGTTCCATTAGAAATCACTCGTACGATTTTATCGATTCCGCAAACTTTAGCATCTTCAACCAATGCATCATTTATCACGGGCCTTGCTTTGACTGCGTAAAAAATATCCTTGTCGGGATAAGCTTTTTTAATTTCTTCAACCAAAATCCGGTCAAATACCACCTCTCCAGAGTTATCAGCCAGATACAAAATATTTTTTGCGCCTTTCAAAACCTGCCTGAACTCTGAATAATGAAATATGGATTTTTTATGAATACTTTCATTCTCTTTAGCAAGTATCATTTTAAGTTCTGTTTCCACATTTAAATTATTCTTTACACCAAAATCTATAACATTACCTGCAATGGCTAATTCTATCGCTGCTAACAGCCTGTCCTTTGAATAACTAACTTTATTTTTTAATTTAGGGTAAAGCCTTAATGCAATGCGATTGCTTTTTTGTTTTACGTATTTATAAGGATCTCCATTAGAACTTATCTCTTTTAAAAGAGCATATCCAAAACGGGCTATTTCAGGAGGGCTGGATTTAAGCGACATCTTCGGAATTCTTCTGGCAAATCCATCTATAATCTTCTTTTGCGTTTTAGGGTTTACACCTATAATCCGCGCGCCTTCAAGCACCTGCCTAAAAAAACAGGGGATACAATCCAAATAAGTCTTCATAATTTTATCTTATTTTTATAATTTGATAAAATAATCCCTTAATCCAAGAATATTTTAAACAGTTTCTTTGGTATACCGACCGCCAAATTTTCTCTTCTCATATCAGCGAATTTACGTGAATCATCGCACCCAAAAGAAAGGCATATCTTTTCTTCCAAATATGCCTTTACGGCTACGCAGCCGCAAACAGCCATTATAGCACACAGAGAAACGTCTAAGTTGCCGCCCTTTTTATTATTATATATCTTTATCAAACTCATGACTTCCTGAGGCGGGATATACGACATAACAAGATCGGGAACGCCATCTGTGTTTAATCCTATATATTTAAAAGGTTTTTTGAAAAAAGGCACCCGAGAAACCATCGATTTTAGAGTCTTCTCTCGCATATCCTGTTTGTCGCAACAACCTTGTAATGACTCGTTTTTAAAAAGCGATTTCCAGCCAAAAACGTGCTGTGCGCCCGGACAGGTAATACTTTCTTTATCCAATAAAATAGGCCCTAAGATTGCCTTTCTTGTCGCCTCGCAGAACCTAACATCTTTTAACCTCTTAGCATCATCCTTTGGCTTTTCCTGATAAAATTTTACTTTAACCCAGTGACTACTGAATTTACCGGAAAATTTTTGGTGAACTTTATTCATTCTTTCTCCTTCCTACACCAAGTTATTTAAGTTTATCTTGCAATACCTGCCAGGCACTTTTAATTTCTTCTTGAGCCTGTCCTGACTTGTATTCTATAATAGTTTTGCCCAAAACCATCGCCTCCACGATACTTTTATCAAAAGGAACCTTTCCGATTAAGTCTATGCTGTTCTTTTTGCAATATTGCTCAATTTTTTCTGTCATATCAATATTAAGATCATATTTATTTACGATTAATTTCACTAAAACTCCAAAATACTTAGCCACTTTTATAACTCTATCAGCATCATGCAGGCCTGAAAGCGTCGGCTCGGTTACAACCACAGCGCAGTCTATGCCTGAAAGTGATGCTATAACAGGACATCCTATGCCAGGCGCGCCATCAATAATTACCCAATCAACACCTTTTTTATCTGCCAGTTCTTTTGCCTGTTGTCTTACAAGGCTTACAAGCTTACCTGAATTCTCTTCTGCTACACCGAGTTTAGCATGAACCATAGGGCCAAAGCGTGTGTCAGAGATAAACCATTCTCCTGAAATATTCTCTTCCATCTTTATGGCGCCTACAGGACAGGCGAAACTGCAAAAAGCGCACCCTTCGCAGGAAACCCCATCAACTAAAAAATCCTCACTTATGGCACAGAAACGGCAGATTTCAATACACTTGCCGCATCTAATACATTTTTCTTTGTCAATAACAGCAGTCTTGCCGCTTTTAAACTCATGTCTCTCTTTGATAGACGGCTCCAATAAAAGATGCAGATCCGCCGCGTCTACATCGCAGTCAGCCATAATTTTTTTATTCGCTAACGCCGCGAACGCTCCCGTAATTACGGTCTTTCCTGTCCCGCCTTTTCCGCTTATAATAACTATTTGTCTCACTGTAACCTTTCTTATATGTTCTCTGACGCGTTTTGAGCTGCCAATACAATAGGGTACTGAGTCGGAGAACTTGTAAGATACGGATGTGTAGCCATTTGAAGCGTCTCAAGCTCTGTCGCTAACATTCTCTTTTGTATGGCGACCCCTATAAGATTTATAAGCTGCGCGCATGCCATACCGCAACTCACCTGTCCTCCTAAAATAATTCCTGAATGTCTTGAAAAGACCAGCTTGATTTTACTTTTGTTTGCGCCCGGAAGAGTACCCGGATGTTTATCAACCCCCTCGACTACACCAATTATTATCTCAAACCCTTCTTTTTTAGCGCTTGTTTCTGTAAGACCGGCCGAACTTAAAACCAATCCATTGACATAAGTAGAATAGACAGCTATAGTACCTTTATTTTCCCTAATAACTTTTATCGTATACAAATTGGCGCCGGCAACTCTAGCTTCTGCGGTGGCGGTTGAGGCAAGCATAACAGAAACTGCCTTCCTGGTAAAGAAATCCCTCTTGCAGGAACAATCACCCACAGCAAATATATCTTCATTTGAGGTTCGCATATATTCATCAACCAAAATACCGTTACACTTACCTATATCTAGCCCGGCTTTTACTGCCAGCTGTATATTAGGCTTAGCGCCTATTCCCAGGATTACTCCGTCTACCGGCAAAATATCTCCATTCGAAAGACGCACTTCTTCAACTGGACCTTTACCCATTAATTCTTCGACCTTGATACCTTTTATAACCTTAACCCCCCTATCCTTAAGTCTCTCTTCCGCAAGAACGGAAAACTCCTTATCAAAAGAATTAACTAAAAGGTTGGGAAGCATCTCAACTAACGTCACCTCTTTTCCCTTCAAAGACGCTATTTCATCCGCAAACTCTACTCCAATAAACCCTCCTCCTATTACAAGGATCTTTTTCTTATGTGTTATCTCTTGTACTGCCTTATGCAGATAAACCATATCTTTGAATATGGGGTAAACCCCTTCTTTTTCTATGCCATTAATCGGAGGAATTATTGGATCTGACCCGATAGCCAAAACTAATTTTTCATAAACATAATTTCCCGATTTCTCTGTTTTTAATATTTTTTCTGGCCTATCTATGGAAAGGGCTCTGTCAACAACAACATCAATACCTATTTTCTGTAAAACGTCAGTACTCAATTTATTATCATCTGGGTTTTTAAGACTAGAGAACATATATGGTATTCCACAAGGTATACACCCCTGTGCAATACTTTTTATAATTGTAATACTTTTCTTAGGGTAATATTTTCGCGCCGTAGTGGCAGTAACTATACCAGCGGGTCCAGCTCCAACAATTACAATATCTACTCTTTTCTCCATGAAAAACCTCTCTCCTTTACAAAGATTCCAACATTACACAAAGTCCGTGAATCACATTAATATTG
>CAZBNF010000111.1:0-1484 GCA_964493115.1 uncultured Planctomycetia bacterium
CATTACAGTTTCGAGTTCTTTAGCAGCCATTCTACCGTGCGCAATGGCAATACGCGCGCCAGGGCCTATGAGCTCTTTTATCTTTAAGCTGATCTTGTCTATTCCTTTTATCCTGTTATTTACAAAATACACCTGGCCTTTTCTTGAAATCTCATGCAAGATAGCTTTCTTCAATAAATTGTCATCGTAAGCGGACACGATAGTTTTTATCGGTAACCTGTCAAGAGGGGGTGTATTTATAGGTGACATGTCCCTGGCGCCTGTCAGGGACATATAAAGCGTGCGTGGTATAGGGGTCGCTGTCATTGTAAGGACATCCACAAGTAATCTCAGCGTCTTGAATTTTTCCTTTGCCTTTACCCCGAAACGCTGTTCTTCGTCTATAATAACAAGGCCTAAATCTTTAAAAATTATATCATCGGAAAGGAGCCTGTGCGTGCCTATAACAATATCGACATTGCCCTGCTTTAATGCTGCAAGAACCTGTTTTTGTTCATGTTTTGTGCGAAACCTTGAGAGCATCTGTACATTTACAGGAAACTCTTTCATTCTTTCGCAAAAGGTATTATAGTGCTGCTCCGCAAGTATTGTTGTCGGGACAAGGATAGCTGTTTGCTTGTTGTCCATTGCCGCCTTAAATGCGGCCCTTAATGCAACTTCTGTTTTTCCATAGCCAACATCGCCGCATAATAACCTATCCATGGGTTTTGGCCGCTCCATATCAGACTTTACATCAGATGAGGCCTTTGCCTGGTCAATTGTATCTTTATACGGAAATGCTTCCTCAAGCGTTTTCTGCCAATCTGTGTCTTTAGAGTAAGAAAAACCTTTAAGCTTCATACGGCTTGCCTGCATCTGAAGAAGCTCAAGGGCATATGAGACAGCTATTTTCTTTGTCCTGTCTTTTGCCCTCTGCCAGGCCTTTGTGCCTAGCTTGCTTAATCTTGGTGAACGCTTATAAAAACTTATATATTTTTGTATCAGGCTTATCTCTTCCGCGGGTACATAAAGCTTGTCCTTGCCCGCGTATTCTATTAAGAGATAATCCTTTATCTTATCGCCTGCTTCCCTTACCTTTCTTATGCCCTGATATATACCTATACCATGATCGATATGCACAACCATATCTCCTGGCATTATATCTACGAAATTATCAATAGGCACTCCTTCGCCCATATCGTGGAAAAAGCTCTTTTTGCCATGGCCATGCGCTGGCGCGCGCGGTAACACTATAACCATTTGATGGACAGAAGACATCTCAGATGTTGTGAGATTAAATGAATAGATAGAAGATATCTTATTATCGGAAAATTCTATACGAACAGGCTGCTCAAAGCCAGCTGGAAACACGTCAACAACCCCTCCCCTGTGGGCAAAATCTCCTTCCTGAGATATGAAATCAGTTATATCATAACCCAGCCTTCTAAGTTCTTTAAGCAGGGCATCTTTTTGTTGAGTTTGATTTTTATATAATTTAATGGATT
>CAZBNF010000111.1:1584-3716 GCA_964493115.1 uncultured Planctomycetia bacterium
TTACAACACGGTGTTTGGCGTAAAAACTGTGGAAACTGCCTGCCAGCTCCATCAGATATGATATAAGTTTATGCGGTTCAAGGTTTGTCGCGCAATATTTTATCGTCTCAGGAAATTCCCTTAATAAACGCATTGTCTCTAGCTCTTCCTCTGAGTTTAATAATGCGAGAATTTCATTTTTGTCTTCACCTCTGCCTCTACCCTTACCTTGCTCATCCCTGTGTTCTAATATTCCGCATATCCTCGCGTGGGCGTATTGTATATAATACACAGGATTTTCCATGGATTCTTTTTTGGCAAGCTCGAGATCAAAATCCAGGTGGCTGTCCCTACGCCTTGTAAGGAAAAAGAACCTTGTAACATCTTTCCCCACCTCATCCATAACCTCTCTTAAGGATATGAACTCACCCTCTCTTGTAGACATACGGACAGGGATACCGTTCCTGCAAAGTGTAACAAGCTGTATTATAAGAATGGAAAGGACAGCAGGGTCTTTTCCTATGGCCTGGCAGGCGGCTTTCATCCTATTTATATAACCATGATGATCAGGCCCCCACAGGTCTATCAACAAATCAAATCCTCTCTTAAATTTATCTTTATGATACGCTATATCGGGCGTTATGTATGTATAGCTGCCATCGCTTTTACGCAAAACCCTGTCTTTATCATCGCCAAATTTTGTGGACGAAAACCATAAGGCGCCGTCTTTTTCATATAAAAATGATTTTTCATCAAGCTCTTTTAATGCCTTTTCGATATTGCCTGATTCTCCAAGCTTGCGCTGTGAATAATAATTATCGAACTTAACTCCAAAATCCAAAAGGTCTTTTTTTATGCCTTCCATTATGTACTTTATGCCGAAATCACAAAAGAACCTTATATTTTTATCGTCGGGCGCAATCATGCTCTTATGATGTTTCTCGACAACCATTTGGGCTATATCAACGATATAATCTCCTTTATAACCATTTTCAGGAAAAGGATAGGCCTCTCCGAGAAGTTCGCAATACCTGGCATGTATGGATCTGCCGAGAATAATTATCTGGTTCCCTTCATCATTAAGATAATATTCTCTCATTACCTTATGCCCCGCAAACTCCAATATATTAGCAAGGACATCGCCCATCGCGGCCTGCCTGCCATGCGCTACGCTTAAAGGGCCTGTCGGATTAGCACTTACGAATTCTATCAGGATCTTTTTAGGCAGGGCTTGGGCTAATCTTCCAAAATCAGCGCCTTTATCTTCTATTTCATTTATAACATTCCGCAGATAGGCTTCCGAAAAATAAAAGTTTATAAAACCAGGGGGCTTTATTTCTATTTTTGATATAAAGCTATTTATATCGGATTTTGATAAACAACTTTTCAATGATTCGACGATGTCTTCGGCTGCTTTCATCGGACTAAGGCCATTAACCAGCTTGCATACCTGCATAGCGATGTTTGTGGATAGATCACCGAGGGCACGATGCTTTGGTGCCTCGCATATAATCTCAGGCATGTTTTTTAAAGACCATTTATCAGACAGGGATTCAACGGTCAATATTATAATATCTATTAATTTAGTCTTCATCTAAGTTGTTATAATAAAGTAAAATAGGGGCATTCTGCTCTAAACTCAAATCAGCATACCCCTATTTCCTATCTTTTATGGTTATTGTTTTCGCGTCGCCCCAAAGCCTTTCTAAATCATAGAATCGCCTTGCCTGCTCTTGGAATACGTGAACAATCACATCTGAATAATCCAGAATAACCCACTGGCCGTCTCTTATGCCTTCCTTATGCAAAAGCCTTATGCCAAGCGCATCAAGAGAATCAATTATATGATCTGCTATTGCTGTTGTTTTTTTAAAAGACTCGGCGCCTGCGATAACAAAATAGTCACAAAAAAATGTAACATTTCGCATATCCAGTATTTTTATATCTTCTGCTTTCTTTTCTAATGCTAATCTGCTTACGATTAAAGCTTTTTCTTTAGAATCGGTATTTGTCAAACGCTATTTTCCCATTATTCTATACATGCCTGTACCGCAATCAGGGCATTTACCCTTCATGGCCTTACGCCCGTTCTTCATTTCAACTTCCTTGGCGTCTTTCATCTCTTTCTTTGATTTACACTTAACACAATATCC
>CAZBNF010000112.1:0-3644 GCA_964493115.1 uncultured Planctomycetia bacterium
CTGAGAGGGGCATTAAATAACTACGGAGGTTATAAAAGATGTCTACTCACAAAATTAAAATAAACTTTAATATGAGGAAGGTGAAGTTTATCAATACGCCGATTCAGAACAAGACATTGATACTGGTTTTTGCAGCGGCTGTTGTCCCGGTAACAATAGTGTCTGTATGCCTTTATTATCTTATATTTAATATGCTGGCATGGCAATTGGGAATTCCCGAAATAATAGCGTATAACCTGGTTCCTGTCGCCAGAAAAGTCAATATGATTATGCTCGTTTCATTGCCCGCCACTTTATTGGTTATATGGTTTGTAGCACTTGAATTATCTCACAGGATAGCAGGCCCTGTTTATAGGCTGGAGAAAGAGCTGAGTGACAGGTTAGATGGTAAGAAAACAGGCCCTATAAAGCTTCGTGACAAAGACGAACTCAAGACGCTGGCTGACAAGATAAATAAGCTTATAGAAAGGCCCCAACAGGTATAACATCAGGGAGTTTAAATGGCGAAAAGAGCATTAATAACAGGCATAACAGGCCAGGATGGCAGTTATCTGGCAGAGTTTTTGTTAAGCAAAGGATATGAAGTCCATGGCATCGTAAGGAGATCCAGCAGCTTTAATACGAATAGGATAGATCATATATACATTGATCCTCATAAATCCGGATCCAAAATGTTTTTGCATTATGGTGATTTGGGGGATTCGGAAAAGATAGGCTATATTATATATAAAATATCACCTGATGAAATTTATCATCTCGGCGCTCAAAGCCATGTAAGAGTAAGTTTTGATATACCAGAATATACCGGTAATATAACTGCTCTTGGTGCGGCAAGGATACTAGAGGCAATAAATAGAAGTGAAAAAAAGATGAAATTTTATCAGGCCTCAAGCAGTGAAATGTTCGGCATGGTACCGCCTCCTCAGAATGAACTAACTCCGTTTTATCCCAGAAGCCCGTATGCAGCTTCCAAGGTGTACTCCTACTGGATGACTGTAAATTACAGAGAAGGTTATGGTATTTTTGCCTCTAACGGCATACTTTTCAATCATGAATCTCCAAGACGTGGCGGGACATTTGTAACGAAAAAGATAACCTCTGCCATAGCGAATATACTAGCAGGGAAACAAAATAAACTTTATCTCGGCAATTTAAAAGCAAAAAGAGATTGGGGGTATGCCCCTGAATACATAGAGGTTATGTGGCAGATGCTGCAACAGGAAAAGCCAGGTGATTATGTAATAGGCACAGGCAAAGCCATATCAGTGGAAAATTTTTTAAATTTAGCTTTTGAATATGCGGGCCTGGATGCGGGGAAATATATTGAATTAGATGAAAAATACTTAAGGCCTACAGAAACGGAAGAGTTAATCGCGGACACCAGGAAAGCGGAAGAAGTTTTTAACTGGAAACCCAAGGTAAAGGCCGAAGATTTAGTGAAAATAATGGTAGATGCCGACATGCGAGCTGCCGGGCTTAAGCCCATAGGAGATGGTGATAGGATTTTGAAGGAGAAATTTCCCAATAGATGGTGGAAGGCAGATTAAATGGAATTCTGGAAAGGTAAAAGAGTATTAGTCACAGGAGGAGCTGGATTTTTAGGCTCCTATATTGTTTCTAATCTTAAGTCAAAAGGTTGCGAGAATATATTTATCCCGAAGATAGAGGATTATGACCTTACAGAAACCGATGATATAAGAAGGGTATATGATGATTCAAAGCCTGATATGGTTATACACCTTGCCGCAAAAGTAGGTGGCATAGGCGCAAACAAATCAAAGCCCGGTGAATTTTTCTACGATAATCTGATAATGGGGGTTCAACTGATAGAAGAGGCAAGGATAAGAAATATTGAAAAATTTATATCTTTAGGAACGATATGCTGTTATCCGAAATTCACGCCCGTTCCATTCAAAGAAGAAAATTTGTGGGATGGATACCCTGAAAAGACTAATGCCCCCTATGGCCTTGCTAAAAAAATGCTTTTGGTCCAATCTCAAAGCTATAGACTCCAATATGGATTTAATGGAATATTTCTTATGCCGGTTAATCTCTACGGACCAGGAGATAATTTTGATCCTGAGTTTTCACATGTAATACCGGCCATTATCAAAAAGTGTACGGATGCGATAAAAGAAGGCAAAAAGGAAATAGTCTTGTGGGGCAGCGGAAAGCCTACAAGAGAATTCATATATGTTGAAGATGCGGCAGAGGCAATACTGCTTGCTGCAGAAAAGTATAATAAGCCAGATCCGGTTAATATCGGTTCTGGTTTTGAAATATCTATCAATAGATTAGCCGAGCTTATAAAGAAGATAGCAGGTTTTAAAGGAAGGATTATCTGGGATCGGACTATGCCCGATGGCCAGCCGCGCAGAAAGCTCGATATATCAAGGGCAAAGCAGGAGTTTGGTTTTACTGCTAAGATGGATTTTGAGAAAGGGCTTAGTAAGACCATTGATTGGTATAAAAAGACCTTTTGATACAAACAGGGGGTACAAGCAATGAAAAGAATATTATTGGTGATATTGGTATTATCTATAACAGGACTATGTTATGCAGCAGATGAGACAGAAGAGATAACGCTCACCACCTATTATCCTGCACCGTATGGGGATTATGAGAAAATTTCAGCAAACATGGTGTTGCTAAATCCAATGGCTCAACCTGCCGCAGCCAGCATAACAGCAGCTGATGAGGGTTTGCTCTATTATGATACTACCTCTAAAGATATGAGGGTCTATGCTGGAGATCCTGGTAACCCCACTCCCCAAACTTATACCTGGTCAAGTATAGGCGGCAGAAGTATGTGGCAACGAAACGGAACGGATTTGTATTATAAACGAGGTAACGTTGGTATTGGAACCGATACACCTGGCAATTGGAAATTAAATGTAAATGATGGAGGCGATGGCGATAATAGTTTTACATGGGGAGGTGACCACTCTGACACATGGGAAAAATCAGGAATATTAGCCAATGGTTGTTGGTTTAACTCGCAATATATAAGAATTGGTAATGTGCAGATAGCATGGGGGCGGTGTTATCTGCGAGGCGAGGACTGGAAGCCTGGAACAAATCCCGATTATTTTATCTATTTTCCAGCGCCTTTTAAAGCGGGTACATGGCCAGTTATAACTGCTACACAGGTTAGGCCTGATGAAACAGAATATACTACGGCTTTTCAGATTAAAGAGCAAACAAGAAATGATTATTTTTCAGTATGGCAGTCTTGGGGCCTTGAATATGAGGATGCGCATGAAGGAGTGAAAAATAGTACATCACTTTATTTAAACTGGATAGCAATAGGGGCCTGGCAATAGATTATTAGGATTTGTTTAAACTTTTTGCATTTATAATCCTAATGTTTATCCACACCAAAATAGAAAAGTAATTCAAACAAGATTTTTTTAGAACATTTCCCATACGGTCTAACAAGAATCTAAATCACAATTAATTCACTTATCGTGCCCGACGTCAATTATGGGCATGGTATCCCTGTTAATAGCAGGGGTTTTTTATCGCCGTAAAGACAACAGAAGACAACAGAAACCGCTTGTTAGATAAAGATATTACTGCTATAATTATCCTGTGCCCCGATAGCTCAATTGGATAGAGTGACAGACTTCGAATCTGGAGGTTGC
>CAZBNF010000113.1:0-3637 GCA_964493115.1 uncultured Planctomycetia bacterium
AGAGGAATACCCGGCCTTTTTTCCTCAACCTTTCTATTGATAATCGACGCTATCAGGTCATAATATTCTTCGGCAGTCATATCATCAGTTATTTTAGCGGAATCTGTTTTCGCGAGTTCCTCTACAGCTATATCCTGCGCGACCTTGCCTGTTGAAAGCAAATCACCCTTTTCTTCCCCGCTTATGATATGTGGGGTGAGAAATATAACAAGCTCTGTCTTTTCAGGATTTGTGCTGCCACCGCTGCCGATAGTCCTTGTCCGGAATAGATTACCAAGAAGAGGAATATTAGCAAGCCCGGGCACCTCTCTTACGCTCTCCCTTATGTTTTCCTCTATTAAGCCGCCTATAAGAACTGTTGAGCCATTCTTTACCATAACAGTCGTTTCTGTTGTGGTAGTTTTTACTACGGGTATTTTATTTCCGCTGCTGGTTATAACAAATTCGCTTATCTGCGAGCTTACCTCAGGCCTTATCTTCATTGTAATAAAACCTTCATCATTTATAGTTGGTGTTACAACAAGCTTTATACCAAGATCGATAAAGGTTACATTCTCCGCTTCAATATTTCCTGTGCCGCCGCTTCCCTGACTGATCGTGCGTGTAGCATACGGCTGGTTTGTCCCGACCAGAATACTTGCCTCTTCATTGTTTAAGGCAACTATTCGCGGGGAAGACAACAGGTTGGTTTCACCGTATTCCCTTAATGCCTGTATAACTGCCTGGTAACCTTCTGTAGCAAGATTGCCTATCTGCAATGCGCCTCCTGCGCCTTGTGTAGAGGGTATAGGTGTTTGCTGGTCAGGAAATTTTAAACTTACCCCAAGGGTCGCAACCTGATGCAAGCTGCTCTGCATCTTTGTAAACACCGCGTCCCAGTTTATACCTGTATTATAATCATCATTAAGGGTAACCTGCAGTATCTTTGCCTCTATTATAACTTCCTTATGCCTTTCATCAAAAGCGGCAATCACTTTATCAAAAGCAGGCATTTTGGTTTTAAGATCAGTTATAGCAACCTTATTTGTGCGTTCATCAACGCGCAGGTTTCCGATATTTTTGGTAAGCATCTCGCTAAGCCTGTCTTTAAGATCGCTTGCCTTCGCGTATTGGAGGTTGTACACCTTTGTTGTCAGAGATACATCAAGATATTCTATCACCTTTTCCATTTCGGCAACAGCCTCAGGGATATCCATAAGTATTATCGTATCAGATATCTCATCCGCTACAACTCTTCCGATATTTGTCTTTAGCTGCGAAACAGCCTTTGACACTTCAGCGGCAGTTACATGCTGAAGTTTTACGGATTTGACAATTCTCTTATCCTCATACTTCTTTCCGTACATAAGCTCATAATCCCGCTCTGTCATTACATAGATAATATTATTTCTCTTTTCATACGCAAGGCCGTTCGCGGCTATGATTATTTCAAAAGCATCCCATATATCAACACCTTTAAGGAATAATGTTACCTTGCCAGTCACGTTTTTGCCGGCTATTATATTAAGGCCGCCCCTCATAGACAATAACCTGAAAACATCAAGGATATCCATGCCCTTTATGTCAAGGGACAACTTTTCCGGCGCTTGGGCCGCGGCAGGCATGCCGCCTTGCGCTAAAAGGGTATTACAAGGAACGATTGTCATGGATAACATCAAAAAAATTATTAACAGTATCTTCATCTTAAATCCTCCCTCTTATTATAATGACAGTGTAACGGTTTCATCATTACGCGCCAATACAACCTTTCCTGTTGATATGTTCTTTATCTTTATGTCGTTTATCGTCTCGCCCTCTTTCAAGAAAAGAGTTTGATTATTTTTCTTATCTTCTATGATTGCCTGTGGAATATCCCCTGGCATTATACCTACAAGCCTGAGATCCTTTGTAAGATCATTTAGGCTAGGGCCTTCCGGAACAGAGGCTTTCCTCGTATCAGTAACAGGCGGCGCGAATATGGCCTTGGCATTGATGAGTTTCTGATATTCATCGAATGAAGCGCCTGCCTTATCCTGGGCCGCCGGCTTTTTATCCTGTACCGGGGCTTTATCTTCTGCCCCAGGACTATCAGATTGTCTTGTCTCGGATATCGAGGCTATCAGCTTCTTAAGATTTTCAACCTCCTGATCATCTTTTGCCCCCGCAAGATTAAACATAAAGTATAAAACTGCTGATATCGATATCAGGATAATGCCAATTACTATATAAGTTGGATTAATATTTATCCGTGGTTTCGCCAGAAAGATTTTAAGTTTTGATTTGTCGAAATTTACTCCAGCAGCAGATGGCTGGTGGCCGTTCTTATCTTTAATACTATCTGCGCCTGAAGAAACAGGGATAGGCACTATAATATCAGATAAATCAGAGATGTCTCGCGGCTCTCCAGCAGCATGCTCGGCATCCATATCCGGCTTTTTTTTGCCTTTTATCAAATGTAAAAGCCTCTCTTCAGGTGAAATCTCTCTGTTCATACTATCTGACCTCATGCGCCATAATCTCTTCTACGATACTTTCATCAACAAATTTCCTATCGCGCATAATAAGCATCTCAAGGGCATCATGGCAGAGCATTGATATTTTCCTTGGATAACCTTGAGTATGTTCATATATATGCCTTATGGCATTATCCGTAAACAACCCTTGCTCGCTTTCATAACCTGCCTGTTTCAGCCTGAAATTAATAAGCGCGCGTGTCTCGGATTCATCCAAGGGGTTTATAATATATTTTAAATTTATCCTGTCCATAAAGTTTCGTATCTTTCTTATCTTCGGGAGGAGTTCTATCTGCGAAAGTATAATGAGCTGTAAAAGTTTATATTCATTAGTCTCATAATTTAATAATGTCCTTAGTATCTCAACCTGGGCAGGCGTAAGCTTCTGGCCCTCATCGATAAGGAGCACTATTGTCTTTTTTTCGTCAACACCTTTCTGGAAAAGATATTTTTCAAGAGCATCCTTATAATCAAGCGTAGAACGAAATGAAGGGCTCACCCCAAACATCTTGGCAAGGCTTGAAAGAAACTGAAATTCTGTCTTATAGCTGGGGTCGAGTATCATATGAAATATAAAATCCGGCTCATCTTTAAAAATCTGTATAAGCATCCTGCTTAATGTGGTCTTTCCTGTTCCAACATCGCCTAATATAACATTAAGCCCTCTGCGTAATCTTATGGCTATCTCAAGCCTTTTAAGCGCTGAATCATGCGAGGATGACGGGTAGAAAAAGTATGGGTCAGGACTTGTCGAAAATGGCTCTGACTTTAAATTTAAAGCCTCATAATAACTCATTACATCCTTTCCTAATCTTTACCAACTTAATCTTTATCTTCTGTAAAGATATTCCATCTTTTCTCAAATCCCGGACAGCCTTAAGCTCTTCCACTGTTAAATCATCAAAAAACCTAAAATTAGTCTTTATCCCCCTTGCTACCTCTTTTATAAGCCCTATCTTGAGATAGAATTTTAACGTATCCACCGAGTGGCCTGTTACATGAGCAAGGTCTTTCAACAAATATATATTTCTCATCAGTATTTTACACTTGTAATCCTTTGGACACTCCGCATTTTCAGAATTAATCCGCCCCGTAACAAATTTTGCTGATTAACGTTTGCATATAAATTTGGTTCGGGGCTCATT
>CAZBNF010000114.1:0-3595 GCA_964493115.1 uncultured Planctomycetia bacterium
ATTGCCTCTGCTTCATTAAATGCCGGGATTATCGCGCAAATTTTCATCTTTGTCCTTTGCCCCAGCCTATTTTTTCCCAAAACCTTCTGAATACAAACCACTGATCAGGATATTCCCTGATAACAGACTCCAGCACTTTTACTATATCTTCTGTTATATGGATGAGGTCCGCGTGCTCATCTTTTGTATAGACAGGCTCTATGGGTTTTAAGATTTTAAGGGTAAAGGTATCATCATAGTTTCTTACCATAAAAACCGGGACGATAGGGCAGCTATGCCTGCGGCTAAAAAGTGCCGGGCCTTTTGGTATAATGGTTTTTCGGCCAAAAAAATCAACCTTAAAACCATTGTCAAAGTAATCTCTATCGCAGACTAAGGCAACAGCGCGGTTGTTGTAAAGCGATTTAAAACACCTTCTTACCGCTGCGCCTACCGGAATAACCCCTATTCCTTTTTGTTTTCTCTGTTCTGTAAAAAAAATATTTACATTCTCATGCTTATGGGTCAATGCCACAACATCGAGAGGTGCCCCTATAGCAGCTAAAACCAATCCGCCCAGCTCCCAGTTACCCAAATGGGCAGATGCCAAAATAGCGCCTTTACCCTTACTTAAGGCATCATCCAAAAAATATCTACCCTCTATTTTTACATATCTATCTATGTAGTTTTTGTCTATTAGCGAAAACCTGAAAAAATCTACAAGGTATTTACCGAAATTAACAAATATCTTGTTCTTTATATTTTCAAGGGACTTTTTGTCCTGCTTGGGAAAAATAGCCTGTAGATTTTCCATAATAGCGCGGTTGTCTCTTACGGAGAAGATATTATATAATGTTGATACAAAACACGCTATAGCATATCCTGTCCTGAGCGGGGTGTATAGAGCTAAGAATATTCCTATTTGATAAAGCGTAAAAAGCATATTCTATATCTCCAGAAGTGTTTTTGCTATGTTAATAGCAGAATAAGGCCTGGCTATTCTTTCTGCGTTTCTTTTCATGTCTTCGAGTTTAACTTTTGCGTTGCAAAGATTATCAACCAATATGGCCGCATCCTGTTCATTTGCAGCTTTAACCGCCGCGCCCTGTTTAAGCAGGAACTCGGTGTTCTTCGATTCCTGCCCTGGTATAGGATTTATAATAACAATCGGCACCTTTTTGGCCAAGGCCTCGGATATGGTAAGGCCCCCTGGTTTTGTAATAATAATATCGCATATGCTCATAAGCTCGTCCACGTTATCGGTGTAGCCAATAACAATTATTCTCTTGCTCATTTTTTTTATACGGCGCTTAAGATACGCGTTAAGCCTGCTATTCGTACCGGAGACGACAACTATCTGTATATCATGGCTAATCCTGTTAAGGGCAAATACAACTTTTTTTATCGGGCCTAAGCCACCGCTTCCTCCCATAACTAATACTGTCTTTTTTGACTCATCAAGGCCTAAGCTTTTATATATACTTACTTTATCGTACTGACAATTAAATTTTATATCTATTGGTATACCCAAAACCTGTATCTTCTCAGAGGGCACCCCATTTAATACGAGCCTGTCTTTAGCGTCGTCCGAGGCAGCAGAGTAAATATTAACAGCATCATATATCCAGTAAGAATGCGGGTAAAAATCAGTAAGCACCCCGACAAGCGGGAGGTCTTTCTTGAATGTAGATTTATAATCAGCAACCATGCCGCATGGAAAAGCCTGTGTGCACGCTACAACATCGGGCTTAAAATCCTCTATCAGGCTTTTCATTTTTAAACTATTATACCTGTGCATCATCTCCTTTAACACCTGGGTATTTTTAACAACTTTAGGATTATCATAAAGATACTCCCAGACCTCAGGTGTTCTTTTTATAATGCCAATGTAAGTCCTGTTTATAACGCGCTCTAATATGGGATTGGTATAATGAAATGAATTTATGCTGTATACCTGCGTTTCAGGGTTGAAATGCCGCAATGCCTTCTCAATAGCCATTGCGGCACGATGATGCCCTGAAAGTACTGATATATAAAGAAGAAGAACCTTTTTAGGTCTTTGCATCAATTATTATGTTTTAAGAAATTTGCCGATACGCTCAACGGCCAATTTAATACGTTCTTCACTATCTACCAAAGCGAAACGCACATACCCTTCTCCATATTCTCCAAAACCGGTACCAGGGGCAACGGCAACTCCTGCCTCTTCTATAAGCAAAGAGGCAAATTCCATAGACGTAAGAGCGCTGTATTTTGGTGGGATATGCGTCCATATATAAAATGTTGCCTTCGGCCGTTCTACAGGCCAGCCTATGCTGTTTAGGCCGTCAACGAATATATCTCTTCTTTTTTTGTACGTCTCTACAAGCTCCTTAACGCAATCCTGCGGGCCTGTCAAGGCCTTAGCGGCCGCAAGCTGAATAGCCCTGAATATGCCAAAATCCACATAAGTTTTTGTTTTTGCCAGGGAAGCAAGTATGTCCTTGTTACCAACCACAAATCCTATACGCCAGCCGGCCATATTATATGATTTAGAAAGCGTATGAAATTCGATAACATTTGCCTGCTTGGCACCTTCCAGTTCAAGTATGCTCATTGCCTTATAACCGTCAAATACAATATCTGAATAGGCCAGGTCATGGGCTATAATAAGATTGGGCTTATCTTTTGCCCAATCCAATACCTCCTGGAAAAATTCCTTATCCGCGACTGCAGTTGTAGGGTTATGAGGATAGCTTATAAAAAGCAGCTTTGCCATACGGACAAGCTCAGGGCTTAGAGCCTTAAGATTAGGTTTGAAATTATGCTCTGCTGTCATAGGGATGTTGTATAATATCCCCCCTGCCATTATTACACCATTAAAATGAACAGGGTATGCGGGGTTCGGCACTAATGCTATATCATCGTGATTTAGAAATGCAAGTGAAAGATGCGCAATACCTTCCTTTGATCCGATGAGCGGTAAAACCTCATCAGCAGGATTAAGGTCTACATTAAATCGCTGTTTATACCATTGAGCTATTGCCTTCCTTAGAATCTGCTCAGGCTCTCCACCTGGGCGCGAATATCTCTGATTCTCAGTTATATGGGCCTGCTTGCAGAGCTCATCCACTATATGTTTAGGTGTAGGCAGATCAGGGTTTCCCATGCCTAAATCGATAACATCAACACCTCTTGCCTTTGCCTTTGCTTTAAGACCGTCTATAATAGTAAAAAGGTAAAGGGGCAACCTGCGCATTCTGTTAGCTTCATGAATAGACATTTTATTTCGACTCCTCTTCAATACACCCCATAATATCGCCTACCTTGATTTCCTGGCCTTCCTCAGCACTCTTAGAACTTAGCTTTCCTGAAACAGGTGCAGGGACATTAAATGTTGCCTTGTCTGTAAGCATTTCAACAAGGTCATCCCCTTTTGAAATTGTCTCTCCTATGTCCTTATGCCAAAATGATACAACAGCCTTGTCCACTCCTTCTGCAAGCTCTGGTAACCTAATTTTTGCCATCAAATCATCCTCCTATAAAAGTGTTATTATTATACTAAAATGCCTTCATATTGTCACTATGTTTTTAATATGTATAAATACTAAGATGTCGTTTATGCCTTTATCTTCGC
>CAZBNF010000115.1:0-3588 GCA_964493115.1 uncultured Planctomycetia bacterium
TATCCTTATCATTATCAATGCATATTACCTTGTGTCCTATACTGGCAAGGCAGGCGCCCGTAACAAGGCCCACATAACCTGTTCCTATTACTGTTATCTTCTCTTTAATTTGCGGTTTCATTTTTCTCCTAATTAGTCTTAAGACTGTGAGCCGATTTTTGGCTTGTTATAAGTCTTGCCGAACCTGAATGGGACATCAGGGAATGCCTTTAGACGAAATATAAGCATGATTTCATGACCGTCGTCTTCGCTTATATTATACCTTAAATCCGCCTCCCAGCAGTGAAGGTTCTTCGTGATTACATATTCTTGGTCTCTGAACTTTCTTATTACTTTTTCACCGTTACGTGTAGCAAGGAAATTAAAATCCCAATAACCGCTGAATTTCCATCCAGGCACAGATTCAAGCTTTGCCTGCGCAATGATATTATTGGAACCTGCCTGATAGCTATGGCCCATGCCCAGGGATCCAAGTTTATCGAAGTTAAAAGAGACATTATTATCTATCTGCTTAAGCCACTGATGGTGATAACGTTTATGGGGATCGACTACAGCATTTGATGTGGCTGTAAGCCAGGCATAGGGTTTTAATTCCAATTTGCTGGTAATGTCTCCAAATTGCCCACCAGGAGTATGATTGAAATCATATGTAGTATTTACAAGCAGCATGGCTAGGTCAACAACCTGATTCCCGCCTTCTCCTATCTTGGTCTGAAGCTTGTTTTCAAGGCCCAGGGTCATAACACTGCTTCTTGAGACCCCGTCGCTAAGCATTAAGCTGCTATCCTGTGTAGGCCTTGATACATGCAGATACCCCATAGTAGGCGTCACTACATGACGCATTTTATTAAGCTTTATGCCAAAAGGCAGGCTCTGGGCATCAAAAACCTTATAAAATTTTGTACTTATATCAACGCCTGTATAGGCAGCGCCGCTTATTATAGACTGATCTTTGTCAATCTCTCTGCTTAAAAGTGTCTGTTTAGTCCCGGCATATGGCATAACTGACAAAAATCCGACCTTTGCCTGATAAGAAAGCTGATTATATGAATCAAATATATTGGCATGCTGGGAATCTCTTGCGTTTGCTACATCATTTGGATAGACCTGATTCATGTTAACAGCCTTAAAATCGCCCTTATAATAAAACCTGCTTTCACCTATACGCTGGTTATATATATTAAGCTTTGCCTCAGGAAGCATCTCTGTCATTTCATCAAAGCTGTTTACTCTCTCCTGGGTTAAAAGGCTCATGCTGCCAAATGACATGCTGTGTGTGGCCAGAGCATAAGATAATGGGCTCTCATCTCTCTCGTAATCATCATAAAAATAATCTTTTATTACATTTTTGTCTTCATATTTATGCAGTTCCGCGGTCACAAGCGTATTAGGACCCGGGGTCCACTGATGGCGCTCGCGCAAAATATATTTTTGGCTTTCCGCTTTAAACTCCTGATAGTCCTTACCAGAATCAAACCATTTATGAGATAGATAATTATTTTCAATGCCTCTTTCATTCGGGGAATAACCAAACAGACTACCTTTACCTATTGCATTAGTATCATATATATAATCAAGTCCAAGGGCTAAGTCTTTCTTCTCACGGTAATCAATGTATATATTTCCTTTTTGATTCGGCGTTAGATTGTACCTCCACGCTGAGAGCAGGTAATATCCCCAATCGCTGCTTTTACCCGGAACCAAGGTGACCTGAGGCTTGTTATCATCTAACGGATGGCAATAATAAGGTAGCCACATTATAGGCAGATTAAGTCCTTTCATGCCAAGAGGATTCAGCCATGCAACCGCGTTATAGGTATTTACCATCCTATTCGGATAAACTTCTACCCTGTCCGCGGATATCTTCCAATGCGGGACTTCATGATCGCATGTTGTAAGATAGCTTTTTCTTACAACAAACTTTTCTTCGCTGACTCTCAGCGCCTCTTTACCTTTAACATACCACTCTTCTGCTCTGCCGGCAAAATCGACTATGCTTCCCGTGCTATCCTTAAAATTATATTCCATTGTTTCACCCTTAAAAATATTATCGCCCTGGGCAAACGTTACATTACCTTCAGCTAATACCGCGTATGAATCTGTCCAGACCGTTACCTTATCGCTGGTAAGTGTAAGGTCTTTGTATTTGATAACAACATCTCCTGTGCCGACAACCTTTTTTTCAGTCTCAAAATACTCAACCTTATCACCATCGCACTCTATTGGTTCATCATCTGCCGCATAAGCATTTTGGAGGGCATAGGGCCTTGATGTGCCGATAACACCTGGCATCATGAAAGTTAATATAATAATTATTGTAATTAATCGTTTCATTAGACCTTTACACCATCCAGCACTAATGAGGCGGCGCCGAAGGTGCCTGCGTCTTCTATAAACCTTGCCCTTTTTATCCTAAGATCGCTTGTAAAAACCTTCATTGCACGGCCTTTCACAGTCTCTCTTACAGAGCTAAAAAGCAGCTCTCCTGCTTTTGAAAGCCCGCCTCCTATTATTATAATCTCTGGATTAAATGTGTTTACTATGCCCGTTAATCCAATACCTAAATTCTCGCCCGCCTGTTTCCATATATCTGTACAGAATTTATCTCCCATCCTTGCTGCCTGGTCTATAAGCTTGGGCGTAATATTAGAGTATCTGCCATCGGCAAGCTTCAAGAGAACAGACCTTTTACCTTGCTTAAGGTCTTTTACCGCTGCCTTTACAATGTAACTATTGCCGAGAAAGGTCTCGATGCATCCATTTGCCCCGCAATTACACTTAGGGCCATTCCTATCTATGCATATATGTCCCATCTCCGCGGCAGAATAACCTCTACCCCTATATATCTTGCCATCTAATATAACAGCTGTGCCCACTCCTGAGCCTAAAGTAATGCAGACAATATCTTTATACCCTTTGCCCGCGCCCCATCTCGCCTCTCCTACACAAGCGGCATTAGCGTCATTATCGATGAATACAGGCATACCCACTTTCTTCTTCAATATATCCCTTAATGGGACATTTCTCCATCCTTTGACATTTGTAAGGTTATATATAACGCCTCTTTTATAATCAACAGGGCCTGGCACGCCTACGCCTAAGCCTAATACGCGGGACTTTGCAGGCGCCATAATAGTATTTACCTCAAGGGCTATCCTGTCTATAAGCTTATCGCGCGAGGCATATCCTTTGCTTGAAAAAGCGCTCTTTTTAATTATATGCCCGTGGATATTAAGCAAGCCGGTTTTTATAAAAGTAGCGCCAAAATCCACTCCTATTATCAGGTCTTTTTTATTCATGTTTTATTTCCTCGCATTATCCTTGGATTCTTCGCACCTTCGGTGCTCAGAATGACAGCAAGTTATCCCTTTTCGTATAAAACAGTTTTATTTCTTCCAGATTCTTTTGCCTTGTAAAGCATCTGATCTGCTTTGTCTATAAGCTGGTTTATTTCATCCGCGTCATCCGGAAACGTCGCAATGCCTACACTGATCTTTACATTTATCTGCTCATCGTAAGCGCTTATATAAGCACTCTCAACGGCCTTGCGCAGCCTTTCGCCAACAATAAGGGCCGCATCTTTTGCTG
>CAZBNF010000116.1:0-3548 GCA_964493115.1 uncultured Planctomycetia bacterium
ATATTCGCAGGGCATATATCATACTGTGGATAGAGGTGAGACGCTTTGGAGAATAGCAAAGGCTTATAACGCGGATATCAAGCAAATTATAGACGCAAATAAAATTGATAATCAGTCACTTATAGTAGCTGGACAAAATCTATTTATCCCTGGCGCCAAGGGGCGGCTTGATATAGATCTTTCAGCGTCTACCGCCCGGGTAAGTAAAAAAGGATACATCTGGCCTGTGCGGGGTAGTGTTGTATCTTATTACGGCTCAACCGCAGATAATGTGAAAAACAAAGGAATAGATATAGCTGCGCCTGAAGGGTCTGATGTTGTAGCTTCACGAGCCGGAAAGGTGGTTTTTTCCGATGATAAAGTTAAAGGGATGGGCAAGACCCTGATAATACAGCACGATGACGGTTATTCAACTCTCTATGCCTACAATTCTGAAAATCTTGTAAGTTCAGGAGAGTATGTCAAGCAAAATGAAACGATAGCAAAAGTTGGACGCACAGGCAGGGCTAAAAAAGCGTCTTTACACTTTCAGATAAGAAAAGGTCACGAACCGGAAAACCCATATTATTATCTCCCATGATACATTATACTGAACCCGTAGTTGGTAAAGATTTTTTCGCCAGAGAAGATATAATCTCCGAACTGGTTAAAAGCGCCCAAAACATTAAGCAGGGCTACAGGCAGAATATTGCCATAGTTGGAAGCAGTCTTATCGGGAAGAGCTCTTTATTGCTTCATTTTTTAAGCAGTTTAAACACAGATAAACAGCTTCTTCCTGTATATATTGATCTGCAATGTTTAAACGTAAAGGAATTTGCTTTTAAGTTTATTAACAGTGCTTTCTATAACGCGTTAAAAAAGTACGCTGATATAGGGCAATCTACAAGTATAGTTGAGCTGCTTGAAAGCGCCCATACAATTTTTCCCAAGAGTTGTGAGCTAGCCCAAAGAGTATTAACGCTCATTGATGAAGGCAGCCTGGATGATGCCTTCTCAGAAGTTTGGGATATACCGGCATTTCTAGCTGCTGAGAGCGGATATTTTGTAGTCGTTGTTGTAGATGAATTTGATCGCATGTCATCTTTTATTGTAAATAAGCCTTACCAGACCCTGGGCAGGAAAGTCATGATACAGCAGAAAACACTTTTTGTATTTTCAAGCTCAGCGGCTATAACCGCTAAAAAGATATTGTCAGAGAAACTTTCCCTTCTTTTTGGAGGGTTTAAAGTTGTGGATATTTGCCCATTTAGCCCTGAGCAGTCCAAGGATTTTATAAATGTCAGATCAAAAAGTATTAAGATCCCAAAAATGCTTATAGATTTTATAGTATCTTTTACAGGGGGCCACCCTTTTTATTTAAGCGCTATTATGGGCAAAGTAAATTTTGCCAATGCATATGGCGCTGATAAGATAACGATCAAGCGCTTAAGCAGCCTGATAGCTGAATTGCTTTTTCACCCGGGCGGAGCGTTAAATCAGTTTTTTTGCAATAAGGTTAACGGAGTAAGCGCTCTGGTTGAGGATATCAGTGTTTTAGATACGCTCATGTCTTTTACTAAGACAGGCTGTTTTTCGGAGATTTCCAACAGAAATACAATATCATCCGCAGGGCTCAATACTATTGTAGAAAGCCTTCTGGAGCTGGGGTTTGTGCAAAAAAGCGGAAGCCTCTATGCTATAACAGACCCGATGTTCAGAATGTGGATTGAGGTGAAATCAAAATCACGTAACCTTTGTTTTGATTTTATGCCAAAGCAGGAATGGGATGATTACGCCAATGAAATTGAGGCAAGAATTATGTCTTTTAAGGCCGAGCAGCTTAAGAGCTTTGACAATAGGGTAACAGAGCTTATAAATTCTTTTAATGATGACCAGTTTTTTATAGACGAAAGAGTGCGAGTATTGCCTAAGGTTGAAAATATAAGCCTGAGAAAATACCGTAAATATGGTATACTAAAAGCAGAAACTCTTAAAAAGAAATGCCTGTTTGTCTTGTGCCGTAAAAAGATAGATGAGGAAGATGTAGCGGATATATCTGAGAGGCTTAAAAATTTTAAGGCTGCTAAACTTAAAATAACCATAATTACATCTTTTGGAATAGAACCAGCCGCAAAGCTGCTGGCAAAACAAAAGTCTTTCTGTATATGGGATAAAAAAGATATTGCCAGATTGTTTAATTTTTATAAAGGTTATAATACGCTTATAGCATAATGCAATATGAACGGGGGTATTTAAAAGAGTGAAAGTAGCTGTTTTATCAGATACACATATGCCCGCAAATAGTTACAGCCTGCCCCATGGGCTGGTGGATAGTTTAGAAGGGGTAAATCTGATAGTGCATGCCGGAGATTTTACAGAAGAATTCGTCATAGATGAGCTTGAGCGGATAGCGCCTGTTGAGTGCGTGGCAGGCAATATGGATTCCAGCAGTATAAAGAAAAAATACCCGGATAAAAAGATACTAAATCTCGGTAATTTCAAAATCGGCCTTGTCCATGGATATGGCGCGCCTGATAATCTTATAAATTATGCCAAAGAGGTATTTCAGGGAGAGCCTCTTGACTGTATTATATATGGCCACTCGCATATACCGAGTATAGAATATATTGACAATGTTATGTATCTATGCCCTGGAAGCCCGACTGACAAGGTCTTTGCGCCATATAATTCATTCGTAATGCTTGAAATAAATGAACAGATAATCCCTCAAATAATAAGGCTTTAATATGATAAATGAAGGAATACCGGTTATACTTGTTGAAAAAGAAACGCTTCCCCAGGCATGGGAAGAGGCTGTTATAAGGACATGGAAAGAAGGGGCATTGCTTAAAACAGAATACGATAAGCCGGAAGACCCGCCAAGCAGGGATTGCACAATGATAATGGTTGTAAACTCCCCCTTTAAAGAACCGCGCATACACAGGGCATTTCCAGGCGGGCTTGACAGCCTCGAGATATACCGGCAGGAGGTTGTTGATGGTATCCATGACCATTGGATAGCGCCTGAAGAAGGCAAATGGACCTATACTTATCACCAAAGACTTTTTTCATATAAAGACGGACATGGCTTTATTGACCAGATGGATTATATTGTTGAAAAATTAAGCCAGAGCGGGCACTCCAGAAGGGCACAGGCGATCACATGGGATCCTAAACTTGATATATCAACTGATGACCCGCCATGCCTGCAGAGAGTGTGGTTCAGGATATCAGAAACAGACGGCAGGTTTCTTCTTAATATGAACACTCACTGGCGCTCAAGGGACGGTTTTAAGGCAGCGTTTATGAATATATTTGCCCTCACGGATTTGCAAAGGGCTATAGCAGGGCAAATTTCGGATAGGACAGGCAAGAAAATAGAAATCGGCCGCTATACGGATATCACTGACAGTTTTCATATATACGGAAGCTATTATAATGACTTTAAAGGTTTTTTAGAACTTACAGAGAAAAGGACATTCAGTCAAAGAGTATGGGACAGCAGTTTTGCGGAACCATTTTTTGAAGAAGCGCGTGTAAAAATCAAGCAGGAGAAGGATATAATATGA
>CAZBNF010000117.1:0-3482 GCA_964493115.1 uncultured Planctomycetia bacterium
TGGCAGAGAGTAATATCTTTTCAGCCTTTTTGATTTCATGATTGTAAATTACCGCATTTAGAGCAAGGTAACCCTTTTTGCTATTGTCATGCAGGAATTTCATTATCTTGGAGAGTTCAAGGACATCAAAGTTTTCTGCCCCCTGGCGCATGTTCAAACTCTTTACGCCGAAATAAACGCTGTCAGTGCCTGAAATAACAGCGCTGCGCAAGGCACACCAGTTGCCCGCAGGTGAAGACAGCTCAACTTTTTTATCTGAGATTTTTTTAGCGTTCATAAAAATACCGCAAGCTGGGTTTTGGGAGTCTGCATGCGGCGGTACTTAATATCGTATCTTTGGATTGTTACAGTTATTTCTTGTTTATGTCTTTTAAGTATTCGTAGTATTCGCTGTCTGTGCTTAATATTATTGAAGTGTCTTTATCTATTGTATCTTTGTAGGTTTCAAGCGTCTTAAGGAACCCGTAAAACTCAGGGTCATTGTTGTAGGCATCAGCGTATATCTTTGTGGCCTCCGCGTCTGCCTCACCTTTTTTCTCTTCGGCTATTCTATATGCCTCTGAGCTTATCTGGTCGAGTTCTTTTATTGTCTGGCCTTGTATCTCAGCGCGTCTGCCCTGCCCCTCTGAGCGGTACTGCTCTGCCGCGCGCTTTCTCTCTGATATCATTCTCTCATAGACCCTCTCCTGAACCTCTTTTACATAGTTAATTCTTTTTATGCGCACATCAATAAGTTCTATTCCATACTGAGGCACAATCTGAGATGCCTGCACAAGTATCTGCCTGGTCAGGTTTTCTCTTCCCACGCTTATCCTTTCTATATCATCATCAAAGAACACAAACTCATCGCCTGCAGCAGCTATAACCCCATCTTCCATAAGCCGGTTTGTGTTTCTTACAGCTTCAACAAGATTGTGGCTTGTCACGAAATCACGCGTAGCAGAGTCAATAACATCATCAAGCCTTGCGTGCGCACCTGTCTCATTCGTTACTGATTGTAAGAACCTAAGCGCATCCACTATTTTCCACCTTGCTGTTGTATCAACCCATATATAGCGTTTATCCTTGGTGGGTATCTGGTTTGACTTTCCGTCCCACTGCATAACCCTTTTTTCAAAATAGTTTGCCTGCTGGATGAAAGGCATCTTAAAATGAAGCCCCGCATCTCTCAAGGGGCTTCCTATAGGCTGGCCAAACTGCGTTATAACCACCTGCTGAGTCTCATCTATAGTGTAGGCCACGCCGCTGGCAAAAAGGATTACGACAAGCACCGCAGGCACTGCTATTATATATATAAGTTTATTCATATTATTCTTTCTCGTCTAATCTTAATAAAGGCAATATGCCTTTTTGGCTTGGGTCAATAATATATTTCTTACCTGCTTTTGGAATTACATCTCTCATTGTCTCAAGAAACATCCTCTTCCTTGTAACATCTTTTGCATCTTTATACGCTAACCATGTAGCCGCAAACCTTGATGCGTCGCCTTTTGCCTGATTGACCCTGTTTAAGGCATAGCCTTCGGCCTCTCTTATTGCCTTTTCCGCGTTACCGCGGGCAGTTGGCACTGCCTTGTTATATGCCTCCCATGCCTGGTTTATGACCTTTTCTTTTTCCTGTTTAGCCTCATTAACCTCGTTAAAAGAAGGCTTCACGGGATCAGGCGGGTTTACGTTCTGTAACATAACCGTAACTATCTGTACTCCGCTATCATAGCTGTCAAGTATCTCCTGAAGTTTTTCCTGCACAGCGATATTGATTTCAACTCTTCTTGTTGTAAGGACCTCGCTTACAGAATAATCGCCTACCACCTGCCTCATCACGGCCTCTGATATATTACGTATGGTATTCCTTGGATCACGTATATTAAAAAGCAGCTTGACTGGGTCTCTTACCTTAAACTGCACTATCCACTCTACTACAAGCACATTTAAATCCCCTGTAAGCATAAGCGATTCTTCAAAAAACTGCTTTGTTGAAAATTTGCTTACAACGCCTGGCTGTGTTGTGCGAAAACCAAATTCTTCCTTGAATATGTATCTTACCTTTACATTATTTACTTTCTCAACGCCAAAGGGTATTTTTATATTCAAACCGGGATTGGTAGTGCGCACATACTTACCAAAGCGCCTTACAACGCCAACCTCATCAGGGCCTACTGAATAAAGTCCTGAGCCGATAAAGATCACCGCAATCAGCGCAGCTGTTATATAAGGGATATATTTTACCATCTCCGGCAGCTTTTTTTTGCCTGCGTTTATTATATCACTTGGGTCTATCGGCCCTTTAAATGGGGAATTCTCAAAATCCATTTTCATTTCCTATTTTTTATAGAATTTTTATCACGCAGTAGGTACCTTACTACATACGCACTACGTTGTCAAGCGATTAATATGCATTATTTCCCTAATCGGCCTTTTAGGTACGCAGAGAACATCTTTTTTATTGAGGTAATATTTTACAGAATCTGTGCATTTTACAACCCTTGACTGCATATCCGGATATCCCAAAGCTATTACTGAATCAGGTTCGAGGTTTTTAGGCAGGCATAAATCTTTTTTTATTTCAACCTTATTGATAGCACCCAGCCAGCAGCTTGCAATGGCCTTTGACTGGGCAAAAAGCATTATATTCTCAGCAGCAGCGCCTATATCCCTTGAGTCAGGGTTGAAAGAATATCTTATGGCCTGTTCATCTCTTTTTACGAGCGATTGTGATACCTTTTTTGCGTTAATCAATATCACTATATAAGCGGTTGGTTCACAGCCTGGCTCGGGTGTTCCTTTTGGCGTGATATAGCCGGCCCACTTAAGATGATTAAACAGTTTTGCACATAAAGGCTTTGATGTTACAACAAGGAATTCCAGCATCTGCAGGTTTGCTGCAGACGGAGCAAGCCTTGCAGCGTTCACCATGCGGCGCAGCATCTTTAAATCAACCTTGCGCTGTTTGAAACTCCTTATCGACCTTCTTTTTAATATTGCTTTGTATGTATCCATAATTATTTAGATATTAATAATGTTGTTCATGCCTTTACTGGAGCAGCGATTTGGCTTTTAAATGAGCGCACGACTTACACCTGCCTGCCGGCAGGCAATCCAAAGCTGATATTTTAACTTATGGTTGGCCTCGCCCGGTGGTCTCGACACTTCCTCGGACATTTCGTCCTCGGTCGCTTCGCTTCGCTCGCAATGACAGCGGGTTACTCTTTGCAAAAACTGAACTATTATGCTGTTCGTGCCTTTACTGGAGCAGCGATTTGGCTTTTTTTGCCTTGATTTCAAATATACTGCAAAAATACCATCGCTGCGAAAGTAAAGGCATGAACAGCATGGTTGAGATTATATATCATTTTTAGGCTTAGACAAATAATACTATTGCAAGACCTGCAAGGGCCTGAACAAGGGCCCATAGCCTAAAAAACATTCTGTATCTGCCAGCGCAATATGCCTGGCATTAACACAAGAATTATGCCTGTAGA
>CAZBNF010000118.1:0-3431 GCA_964493115.1 uncultured Planctomycetia bacterium
TGTCAGATGAACGAGAGGGACTCTGAGATTATCATAAGCATGATGATGCAGGAGGGGTATACCTCTGTGCAGTCATATGAAGAGGCGAGCCTTATTATATTCAACACTTGCTCGGTCAGAAAACATGCCGAAGATAGGGTATGGGGAAAACTGGCGGAGTTAAAAAGGCTTAAAATTGATCGCAATGACATCGTGATAGGCTTGGTAGGCTGCATGGGCAAGGCGTATGGGAAAGAGATTTTTAAAAAGCTTGTCCATGTCGATTTTGTTTGCGGTCCGGCAAATATATATGATATTCCTTCTTTGGTTGATAGAGTAATTTCTGGTGAAAACCATATCACTGCCATTAAGAAGACAAAAAGACCGATCAAAAAAGAAGGTACTCTGCATAGCTCGGGGCCTATAAGAGCATTTGTAAACATAACTGAAGGTTGCGATAATTTTTGTTCATATTGCATAGTGCCCTATGTAAGAGGAAGAGAGATAAGCCGTCCGCAGAAGGATATCATTGATGAGATAAAGCAGCTAGTTGATAATGGTGCAAAGGAAGTTACATTGCTGGGACAGAATGTGAATTCTTATGGTAAGGATAAAGATTTTATAAAACTTCTTGAAAAAACAAATAAGATAGAAGGGCTTAAAAGGATACGCTTTATGACATCGCATCCTAAGGATGCGGGGATTAGACTTTTTAAGGCCATGGCAGGCCTTGATAAGGTTTGTGAGCATTTGCACCTTCCCATGCAGTCAGGTTCCGGAAGGATATTAAAACTTATGAACAGGGGCTATACTAGCAGCCATTATCTTGAATTAATAGATGATATGCGAAAGGCAGTGCCTGATTGCGCGATAACAACAGATATTATAGTGGGTTTTCCGTCTGAATCTGAGAAAGATTTTAAGGATACCTACGAAATCATGAAAAGGATAGAATTTGACAGCGCCTTTATATTTAAGTATTCACCAAGGCCTTTTACCAAGGCATCGCAAATGGATGACGATGTCTCTATGGAAGCGAAAAAGGAACGCAACCAGGTATTGCTTCATCTGCAAGATGAAATATCGCGAAAAAAGCACGAGCTGCTTATAGGAAAAACAGAAAACGTTCTTGGCCTTTCTGTAGCGAAAAAAAAGCCCGATTCTTCAAGTAATCTCTCAGCAACTTATATAAAGACAAGAACAAGAAAAAACTATCAGTTAGTATGCAAAGGCGACAAGCAATTAATAGGGACAATTTTTGACGTTAAGGTAAAAGACGTACAGGGTAATACACTAATAGGCAATATTGTATGAAAACAATAATATTTCTGGTAGGACCTACTGCTGTTGGAAAAACAGCAGTTTCTATCTGCGCGGCGAAAATATTAAACGCCGAGATAATATCCTGTGATTCAATGCAAATATATAAAGGCATGGATATAGGCACACAAAAACCCTCTTCTGCCCAGCTCGGCAAAGTACCCCATCATATGATAGATATAATATCCCTTTTAAGAAGTTTTAGCGTAGCTGATTTTCGCAAGAGAGCGTTAAAATGCATAAAGGATATTGAAAGAAGAGGCAAAAGCGTTATATTCGCAGGAGGCACTGCCCTCTACATGAAGGCATTAGTGGATGGGCTTTTCCTCTCACCGGCAACGGATTATGCCTTAAGAAAAAAACTCTTAAGTGAAGAACATGAAAACGGCAATGGCTATCTATATAAAAAGCTCTGTAATGTCGATGCAGAAACCGCTAAGCTGCTTCACCCTAATGATACAAGGCGTATAATCAGGGCATTAGAGGTGTATATTAATACAAAGACCCCGATCTCTGAACTTAAAAAAACCACAAAAGGATTGAAAGAGAGATATAGCATAAGAATATTCTGCTTGAATCGTGACAGGGAAAACCTTTATCGTATTATAGATAGGCGTGTTGATCTTATGTTTAGAAAAGGCCTGCTGGCTGAATGCGGGCGGTTAAAGGACAAAAGGCTTTCAACAACAGCAAGGCAGGCATTGGGGTATAAGGAGGTTTTTGATTATCTCGATAAAAAGATAAACCTAAACGACGCGAAAGAGTCCATTAAAAAAAGAACAAGGAATTTCGCAAAAAGGCAGCTTTCATGGTTTAGAAATGACAGCAGGATTGAGTGGATCGACATAGATAATTATTCGCCAAAACAGGCGGCAGGGATAATATGCAAAAAACTTATGAGGTAAAAGAACGCTCAAAAAAGCGTGTGATACTTGTCACAATAAGCCTGTATGAAGACAGAAAAAAAGGCTGGGCCCAGGAGGACAGCCAGGCGGAATTTACAGAGCTTGCCTTATCAAGCGGCGTTAAGATATTAGACCATATTATTACCAGGGTTGATGCGCCTAAAGCCAATTTTTTATTGGGCAAAGGGAAGGTCTCTGAAATACACGATATGGCCCACTCTTACGAAAAAGATGTCGATGCCGTTATATTCAGCGAGAACTTATCAAGTACTCAGCAGCGAAACCTCCAGGAGTTTTTGGGTGTAAAGACCATGGACAGGACCCAGATTATCCTTGATATTTTTTCCCAGCGGGCCCATACAAATGAAGGTAAGCTCCAGGTAGAGCTTGCCCAGCTTGAATATCTTTTGCCGCGATTAGCCGGGATAGGCATAAAACTATCCCAGCTTGGAGGCGGCATAGGAACGCGCGGGCCGGGGGAAAAGATGATTGAAACAGACCGCCGCGGGGTCATGAGAAGGATAAAATATGTAAAGTCAGAACTTGATGACCTCAGCAAGAGAAGAAAAAGCTTAAGGCAGAACAGGATGGATCACTCCGTAGCCACAGTTGCTGTAATAGGCTATACCAATGCCGGCAAGTCAACCCTTCTGAACAAGCTTACAGGTTCTGATATTCTATCTGATAACAGGCTGTTCAGCACATTGGACCTTACGTCCAGAAAAATGATACTGCCCAATAATCAGAAGATACTGCTTGTGGATACAGTAGGATTTATACATAAGCTTCCACATAATCTTATTGAAGCATTTAAGGCAACGCTTGAAGAGGTTAAAGAGGCGGATTTACTTTTACATGTCCTGGATATAAGCAATCCGAAGGCAAACGAGCATCTGAATGCTGTGTATGAAGTTTTAAAGGAAATAGATTCTTATCAAAAACCCGTAGTAACTGCCTTAAATAAAATAGATTTAGTTGAAAATAATTTTGTTACTGAGCGCTTTCGGAGGAATATAACAGACTCGGTTGCTATATCCGCGAAAGATGGCACTTCTCTTAAGGCGCTGGTTGATATTATAAAGAAAAGAATACCTGTTTTAATGGAAAAAGTTGACGTGCTTATACCGCACAGCAAGATGGCTGTATTAAATTATATCTATGAACAAGGCCAGATATTAGAAAGAAAAGACACCCCGGAAGGCGTACGCGTAAAAGCGATAATCCCTC
>CAZBNF010000119.1:0-3425 GCA_964493115.1 uncultured Planctomycetia bacterium
ATCAAGGAAATTTCGCAGCTTTCTACTGCGTATAGGGTGTCGTAGTTTTCGCAAGGCCTTTGCCTCTATCTGCCTGACTCTTTCTCTTGTAACATGAAATATTGTACCTACCTCTTCCAGTGTACGCGGATAACCATCTCCTATGCCAAATCTTAATTTCAAAACCTGCTTTTCCCTGTCAGTCAATGTGTCAAGGACACCGTCCATCTGCTCTTTCAGCATGCCATAGGCGGTAGCACTGGCAGGAGACATTGCCCTTTTATCTTCTATAAAATCCCCAAAATGAGTATCTCCCTCATCGCCGACAGGTGTCTGAAGCGATATCGGCTCTTGGGCAATCTTCAATATCCCTCTTACTTTTTCAACAGATAAATCCATATGCCTCGCGATCTCTTCAGGGGTTGGTTCCCTGCCGGTTTCCTGGACAAGTGAGCGCGACACCCTTACAAGGCGATTTATAGTTTCTGTCATGTGGACAGGTATTCTTATTGTCCTTGCCTGATCAGCGATAGAACGCGTAATGGCCTGGCGTATCCACCATGTCGCGTAGGTGGAAAATTTATACCCTCTTTTGTATTCAAACTTATCCACAGCTTTCATAAGACCTATATTACCTTCTTGTATCAGGTCTAAGAATGAAAGCCCCCTATTTGTATATTTTTTGGCAATTGAGACTACAAGCCTTAAATTTGCCTCCACAAGGCTTTTCTTGGTCCGCTGAAAACCTGCCTCTTTCTTTTTGATGATAAATATACTCTGCCGTATCTTGTCGTAGTTTTCGCCAAACTCGCGCTCTATTGCCCTTATATCTTTTTTAAGTTTAGGTATATTTTTATATTTTCTGGCTCTTTTAAGACGCGCTATCTCCCTTTGTATTCTTTCTATCTGCTCAAAATGCATCTTTATTCTAAAGCCCATCTCCTCTATAAAAGTGGTGACAAGTCCGAACTTGCATAAAAGTTCTTTTACGGTCTTTTGGCTTTTTGTTCTTTTTAATTTTTTAAGAAGCTTCGAAATTCTTGTAACGGGTTTTATTTTTGTAGGCTTTAAGTTTTCTTTCATATAATCTTCGGGATTTAATTCCTCGCAGACAATCTTCTCCGCGAGTTCTTTCACATACTCGATACTCAATCTGCAGTTAAATATAACATCCCGAAAACCATTTTCAGCTTCCTCTATTTTCTTGGCAAGGCTGACTTCCTCATCCCTTGTAAGAAGGGGTATCTGACCCATCTGCCTTAAGTACATCCTGACAGGGTCATCCATCGGGCCACTCGCCTTAGGAAGAAGGGCATGTTTTGCCGCCTTATCTTTTTCCTTTGCGGTCTCGGAATCAAGCAGTTCTATCTTTTCCCTGTCAAGGGTTGAGAGTATTTCGTCTATCGCTTCTGATGATGTTATATCTTCAGGAAGTATGTGATTTATCTCATCAAAGGTAAGATAACCCTTCTTCTTCCCGAGGGTTATAAGCTCTTTTATCTTTGCCGCGTGGGCATGGCTCGGCTTTTGCGCTGGTTTCGGGCCAACGTTGGCAGCTTTAGGCAAAGAGCTTTTTCTAGACGCCCCTCTATCTGATTTATTCCGCGAAGGTTTTCGGGCTTTCTGCTTTTTTTTCTTTCCACCAACGATTTTTTTCTTTTTAAAGGCCTTTTTCTTAACCATTAAACCCTTTCGCTCTTTAATGTATCGAGCTGTTTTATAAGTTCCATAAGCATTGTATCATCACCTTCTGATTCCGCCTTTTTTATAAGTGAGGTCAGGCCTTGCTTTCTCGAAATCATATTATCGCGCTTTATGCGGATAATACAATCATGAAGGGTCTTTTCCCTATCTATCAATTTTTCTGTTTCTTCGAGTGACTCATATATAATATGGCTTAGATTCTCATCATTTATCTGGTTTATAACCTTACGCTCATTAGGTGTATTGTTGGCATCAAGCATCTGGTATATAACATCTATTATCCTGCGCATATCAGGGCTTGTGAATTCCTCTTTTTGGAGCACGGCTTTTACCTCCTGGGCTATGGCAGGATCTTCCATCATAAGGCTTACGATTATCTTCTCAGCGGGGCGTATCTTATTTTCATGCCTTATGATTTTATCTTCACCTAAATATGAATAATCGAGTTTAACCTTGGACAATTCCTCTAAAAGAGCATCCTCTGATATAAAAAGTGTTTTTGAAAGCCTCTTTATATAGTCAGCCCTTAAAACCTCATTTTCAATCCTCTTTATCGTCGGAAGCATCTCCGCGGCTATCTTTGTCTTATCCTCGCTCTCAGCAGGATTAAACCTGCCTAGAAGCAGCTTGAGCTTGTAATCAAAAAGATTATGAGCTGACTCTATAACCTTTAATAATTTATCACTGCCATATTGGCGCACATAACTGTCAGGGTCCATCCCCTCGGGCAGGCAGGCAATCTTTACAAACAGCCCCTCTGAAACCAGGAGATCCAGGCCTCTCAATGAAGCTGCCTGGCCTGCTTCATCAGCATCATATATTATAACTACGTTATGGGTTAATCGTTTTATAAGCCTTATTTGCTCAATTGTAAGGGCTGTGCCAAGAGTTGCGACTATATTTTTAACGCCATTCTGAAACGGCAGGATCAAATCCAAATAACCCTCTACTACGACCGCGTAATCTTTTTTCCGGATTTCATCCATGGCAAAGTTCAAGCCATACAAGTGCCTGCCCTTTACATATATTTCAGTCTCCGGCGAATTCATGTACTTTGGCAAAGAATCATCTAACACCCTGCCGCCAAAAGCCGCTATCTTGGAGCGAATATCAAATATAGGAAAAATGACCCTGTTCCTGAACCTATCATAAAAACTTTCATTTTTACCGGGTATAATCAAACCTGCTTTTTCAAGAACAGTTTCTGAGATCCCTTTTGATTTAGCAAATTTCAAAAAGATGTCCCACTCTGCTGATGAATAACCTATCTTAAAAAGCGATACTGATTCCGCGTTAAGACCTCGCTGTGCCAGATATTTTCTGCCGGAAGCGGCCTTGCTGGAACCTACCAGTACAGCATTATAATAGCTTGCGGCAAGTTCATTTATACGGTACAGCCCGGATGTGGCTGATCCCTTCCCCTGTCGGGCCCTGAAACCGCCTTTCATGTCAGACAGATCAACTCCGGCCTTATCAGCTAATATTCTTAATGCCTCCATGAATTCCAGGCTTTCATGCTTCATCACAAAAGATATCATATCCCCTCCTGCCCCGCATCCAAAACAGTGGTATATACCCTTAACAGGGCTTACCACAAATGAGGGGGTCTTTTCGTGATGAAACGGGCAGCATGCCTTAAAATTTCTGCCGGCTCTCTTTAGGGGTATATAACTTCCTACGATATCGGCTATATCGAGTTTTGACTGTATCTGCTCTATTATATTTTCTAAATCCTTAGCCAT
>CAZBNF010000120.1:0-3425 GCA_964493115.1 uncultured Planctomycetia bacterium
AAGAATTTTGCTTTACAAGGGGAGTTGGACGAGGTATAATTTAGAATAATATTTATTGTATATATAGAAAAAGGAGGATTTCATGGTTAAGGTAGAAAAACAGAAAAAGTCGCAACCCGTAGTTGCGCAAGAAGGGCAAAACCCTGAACAGGGCCGCGCCAAGGCGCTTGAGCTTGCTGTATCGCAGATAGAAAAGCAATTCGGCAAGGGGTCTATAATGAGGCTCGATAAGAACATAAAAAATGAAGTGCCGGCTATATCTACAGGAGCGATAGCGCTTGATATTGCGCTTGGTATTGGCGGTGTCCCTAGGGGCAGGGTTATAGAGATATTCGGTCCAGAATCGAGCGGTAAGACCACGCTTACGCTTAGCATAATTGCGCAGGCGCAGAAAAAAGGTGGTACCGCGGCTTTTATAGATGCGGAAAATGCCTTTGACTCAAGCTATGCGACAAAGATAGGAGTAAACTTAGATGACCTGCTTATATCTCAACCGGATGACGGAGAGCAGGCCCTTGAGATAGCTGAAACCCTTGTGCGTTCAAATGCGGTAGACGTTATTGTAATAGACTCAGTAGCTGCCCTTGTGCCGCGTTCAGAATTAGAGGGGGCGATGGGCCAGCCGCAAATGGGGCTGCAGGCCCGTCTTATGAGCCAGGCTCTGCGCAAGCTTTCAGGGGCAATAAATAAGTCAAAGACATGCGTGATATTTATAAACCAGATAAGGGAAAAGATAGGTATTATGTTTGGAAACCCTGAAACAACCCCAGGCGGCAGGGCATTAAAATTTTATGCCTCAGTGCGCCTTGATATACGCAGAAGAGAGTATATCAAATCAGGAGAGGTAGTAGTGGGAAGCCTTGTAAAAGCAAAGGTTGTAAAAAATAAAGTTGCAGCTCCTTTCAGAAGTGCTGAGTTTGAGATTTTGTATGCTGAGGGAATATCAAGAGAGGGAAGCCTTATAGATGTAGCTGTTACATACAATATCGTTCAAAAGCAAGGTGCCTGGTTTTCTTATGGTGATATTAAGATAGGCCAGGGAAGGGAAGGCGCCCGCACATACCTGAAGGAAAATCCGAAACTTACTTTGGAAATAGAGAAGAAGGTTAAAGAGCAGGCTGCTAAATCTTAATAATATAAAATTAGATCAGGAGATTTTAAAGGATGAAAAGAAAAAGGGCAATTTTTTTGTCAGCTTTGATAGTAGGTTTACTAGTCGGAGTAATTGTAACAGCTAGATTTAATCTTTTGCCAACTATCAGCGCAGACAGTAAAACAAATACTGCAGCACAGATTACCCCAGACAAGAGCCCTGAATTGCTTTATGCTGATTCGCTTGAGGGCGCGTTCATCAGGGTTGCGGAAGAAGTAGGCCCGGCTGTTGTATCCATCAGCACAGAATACGTTACAAAGATGAGAAGCAGTGTATATGAGAGCCCCTTTGGAAGAGATGATTTTTTTGACAGGTTTTTCAAGGACTTTTTTGGCGAGATACCGGAGCGCGAATTTACACAGCGAGGCCTTGGCTCAGGTGCTATAATTGATGAATCAGGATATATTCTTACAAATGAGCATGTTATACGCGAGGCGGATAAGATTACGGTCACTCTTACCGATGGCAGGGAATTTGAAGGCAAAGTAAGAGGAAAGGACGAAAGAAGTGATCTCGCTGTTATTAAAATAGAGGCGGATAATCTACCGGCAGTAAGGCTTGGTGATTCTGATAAAGCAAGGATAGGCCAATGGGCAATAGCAATCGGCAATCCCTTCGGATATGCCGTGCAAAGTTCAAAGCCAACACTTACTGTAGGCGTGGTAAGCGCTCTTGACAGGACTCTTTCCATTGCAATGGTAAGAGGCAGAGATTATTCAGGGCTTATCCAGACAGATGCGGCAATAAATCCCGGAAACAGCGGCGGGCCTTTGGTGAACATCAAAGGAGAGATGATAGGTATTAATGTAGCTATATTTTCCACAACAGGCGGCTATCAGGGGGTGGGTTTTGCTATCCCTATAAACGCGGCCAAAGAGATACTTAATACCCTTATTGAAGGAAGAAAGGTTTTATATGGATGGCTTGGAGTAAGTGTACAGGATATAGATGATACATTAGCCGAATATTTCAATCTGTCTGATAAGGAGGGTGTTATTATAGCAAATGTGCTGCCTGAAAGCCCTGCGGAAAAAGGCGGCTTGAAAGAAGGCGATGTTATACGCAAGTTTGATGGTAAAGCGGTAAAAGACCTGAAATCGCTTCTTCAGATAGTATCACGCACAGAAGTCGGCAAGAATGTCACTATACGTGTAGTAAGAGATAAAAAGGAGATGCCTGTTAGCGTTAAGATCGGAGAAAGGCCTTCTGAAGTAGAAGAGCTTAAGGATGAACCTGCACCTGAAAAGGCATGGCGCGGCTTAGAGGTCGCCAATATAACAGCGGATATTGCCAGAAGATACAGGATAGGCCAGGTAAGCGGCGTTATTGTGACTAATGTAGAAAACACAACCCCTGCGCATGAATCTGGCATTGAACCAGGAGACATAATAGACAGGATAAATAATAAGCCCGTAAACAATATAGATGAATACATCAGCATAATTTCTTCAATACAAGGCGATGCCCTTCTAAGGACAAGCAAGGGTTTTACTGTCATAAAAGCCCCTAAAACTGATTAATGGAAAACAGTATTTCAACTAAAGCAGAATCGTATGCATACCGCCTTTTAAATTACAGGCCCCGCAGCGAACAGGAAATCAGAGATAAATTAAAAAAAAGAGGTTTTGCCGAAGAGATAATAGATTGCCTTGTGCTAGAGCTTAAAAACAGATCTCTTATTGATGATTATAATTTCGCCAGGCTCTGGGTGAGATCCCGATTACAAAGCAGCGGCCAAAGTTTTTCTAATGTAAGGCGTGAACTTCTGAGGAAAGGTATTGCGGACGATATAATAGAAGATGTAACAGCTCAGATAGAGAAGGATTTCAATGAGTATGATATAGCAAAAGGGCTGATAGAAACAAGGCTTAGGCTGGTTCATGGCCTTGATAGGCATAAGGCGCAGTATCGCCTCTACAGCTATCTTAAAAGACGAGGTTTTTCAGACAACATAATATATAGGGTTATAAATGAAGCATACACAGATACGAAGTGAATACCTGAAGTTTTTCCAATCCAAGGGCCACAGGATAGTCCCAAGCGACTCTCTTGTTCCTGCCGGCGACACCACCCTGTTATTTACAAGCGCGGGCATGACGCAGTTTAAAAATGAGTTTATGGGAAATATAAAGGATTTTACGCGTGCTGTAAGCTGCCAGAAATGCATGCGCACGGCTGATCTTGAGAATGTTGGAAAGACCGCATATCATCACAGTTTTTTTGAGATGCTTGGTAATTTTTCTTTTGGTGATTACTTTAAAAAAGAGGCTAT
>CAZBNF010000121.1:0-3415 GCA_964493115.1 uncultured Planctomycetia bacterium
CATTCTTTAGATCTAAGACTTCTGGCATAACTTTGATTACTCCTCTTTTTGAAGGGAGGAATTTCTTGGCTAACCATGCTTTTTCCTGCTTTCGCAGGATAAGGGTAGTCAGGCAAGAACCCCTCTTGATCTTATCCTTAAGCTGCTGTTGCGGTTAAACCAATAGCTTCAGCATACTTCAGGTAAGTTTCGACTGATGCCACTACTACTCTAGCTTCAATCGCGAGGATCTCTATACCTACTAAAGAGACTCTTACCCAAGCGTCAACTACCACGCCCTTGTCCAGGATACGGTCAATAACCTCGACCAAGCTGGAAGAACCAATTGCTTTTTCAACTGCCATCTAAATCACCCCCTTTCATTTTTTAGATTTATTTCTTTAAAATCTTACCTAAGAAATCTTCGGCCTTACCCTTTAGGCCTAAACCAAACCCTATAGCCAAAGACAGAACTACACCTGCAAGGATAATATCCTTGGATTTATCAGTCAAAATTATCCCTAAACCCAATTCTTTTAAGGCAATTACTGCACTGAGTATAATTATCGCGTACTTCGCAACATTACCCAGCGTATCTGACTGAGCAATCTTGACATTTCCTCCTACTAACTTAATTATTCCGGAGATAAGTATCGCCAGAAGTACCCCTAAAATTAGCACAAACACAGCAGCTATAACATTTGGAATATAGGAAAGAATCTGGGCTATAAGTGGGTTTGTGGTTAGGCCATAGTATTCTAAAGCTGTGATTAAGGTAGCAATAATAACCACAAAGAAGGCAATCTCTATAATCAGATCACTCAGCGATAGCCCTATACCACCTTTCTCAAGGGTCTCAGGGATTTTTACCTTCTTAGCGCCTTTTTCTAATTTAATGACCTTAAGAAGTAAACCAACTAAATTAGCAATGCCTAATGCGAGCAGAGAACCAACAATCAATATCAGCATCAACCCACCCAACTTAGGCAAATATTTTCCCACTTCAAGAAAAACAGCCTTAGCTGGATCCAGCACAGACAACTGGAAACCAATTCCCTGAGCTGCCTGCACTTTCTCTTTTGCCTGTGCTGCAAAAACAGGAAGAACCGACATCGTCATCAGGAAAAAGAGAAGAACGCCTACCTTAATCTTTTTCATAAACTACCCCCCTCCTTTGTTTATCAAAGTTTCTTTAATGAAACTTTGGTTAACTCTCTATTTATATAAAAGGGCCTATCTAATAAATCATAGGCCCCTGATTTTACTTCCCTATAAGCTTTTTTAATCGCCATCTTTTGACCCTTGCTATTTTCAAGCCGGGTTGCTGTGTACACTCTTATTAAAATATCTTCTTCTGTTCACTAACCGCTATCTTTTTCTAATCTCTGGATTGCGCCCTCAAGGGTATATTTCTCGCTATCAACCAACGTCTTAATCAAGGTAGCTCTATGGATATCCTCTTGAGAATATCTTCTAAATCTCCTGGTATTACATTTAATATATTTTGGCCTAACAATACCTAGCCTCTCCCAATAACGCAATCTCTCAGGAGATACTCCTGTTTTTTGTGTTACGTCCGTTGTTCCGAATCTATTGTCTTTTTTGCTCTTCATTTAATAGGCTAGCTTTGGGGGGAAAAATCTTTACAGCAGATTAAAGACCCCGCTATAACAGTAAGAAAATCATTACTGTTTTCTTACTTTTAGATGAGAGTATGAAGTTTAACACATACTGCAAAAAAATAGCAATGGGGCTTTAATGGGTATATAATGGGTATATGAAATACCCATTTGTGTTGGGGGGGGGGGCAAAAAATAGGTGGATATGCCTTAAAGCTTGTGCAGAAAAGAGCTTAGGTTAACGCCCTTCTTTGAAAGGTTTAATTTGTATCTGATATTTTTGCGGTGCTTATCTATTGTCTGTTGAGAAATATTTAAAAGTTCAGCTATCTCTTTACTTGTAAGACCACCTTTTACCATATTGCAAATTTCGATCTCTCTAGATGTCAATTTGATGCTTTTCTCTGTTATCTTGCGGCCAAAGGAAGAAGTTAACTCTTCTAAGTGGCGTTGTATGAGATTAATATATTTAGCCGGTGCTCCCCTCAATTTAAGCTTCTTTAAAATTGGCAACAAAAACTCATTTACATTGATTGCTATATCATCTTTTGTCTTATTTTTTGCCCTCTCGATATGTTCTATCATCTCCATAAGGGCTAGGTTCTTTTGCTCCAAGGCCAATTTTTGCTCCTGTAGTTCTAATTCCGCCTTCTTGCACTCGGTGATGTCGCGGAAAATACCCTGCAAAATTTCTTTGCCTTCAATGGTAATTCTACTGGCTCTAATGGCAACATCCTTTATTTGCCCTGATTGCGTGACAACCTTGTCTTCAAGGAGCTCTGAAGCTTCACCTATTACGTGTCTTTTGAACGTTTTTGAAACCCCATTAATAATGTCCTCGGCAGGATGCAGGAAACTTTGATGCTTGCCAATTATTTCTGATTTTTCTCTTTCAATAAGCTTTGTAGCTGCGATATTACAGCCAACTATCATTCCGGTTTCAGGATCAGCCAGGAATATTGCGTCTATAGCCTCTTCAAACTGTTTCCGGTGCCGCTCCTCGCTTTGCCGAAGGACATCCTCCGCCTTCTTGCGCTCGGAAGATTCCAGAATCATCCAGTTATCTTCTCTCTTTATGAGCGCAAATTGATGGTTATTAACAACCTCTATGATCTCGCCTGCATTACATTTATCCAGAGAATAGGAGCATATAGCAATTATCCTATATTTGCCAATGACATTATTTATTGTTGCTTCATAGTCAGCGAATTTTTTCCAATCATTTTTTTCAAGCCACGAGGTATTTCCGGTTAAGCGTAGACCATCAAACCCCATCTTTAAGGCCTGGGCTTTTTTCTCAACCCACCCCTGGAGTATCTTATCAGCTTCAAACTTGCCTGATTTTGTATACCATTGGCCATAGTCCAAGATTTCTATTTGGCCCTTTTTAATATAATCATCCAGGTTTTTAATAGCTTTTTCCAATAAACTCTTTGCTTCTTCGGTTTTTAACGGTTCGGAGGTAACCCACATGCAGAATTCATTATTCTCCAAGCCCGCCTTAAAATAAGGCACCAGGATATCGATTAAATCTTCTTTGCTTTGGTAAAAAACGCAAAGGTGCGTGCCCCAGGGGGTATCGCCTATAATATCAATTCCTGTTTTTCTATTTTTTTCTTCCATTTTATTGCCACTAAAACAAAGATGTCCCGGGCATAATTAGTTGGTATCTAGACTAAAGCAGAGGTTCGGGAATTTGAGCAATTTTTGTGTTAAGGCCCACTGCATCTTTCTTTTTCCTTTTTTTGCATCATATAAGTCTAACAGATAACGTATATCATAGTACAAACTCTTTGTCAAGATTTTCTCAATAGAAA
>CAZBNF010000122.1:0-3406 GCA_964493115.1 uncultured Planctomycetia bacterium
TGGATAGTGAGGTTACTGCTAATAGGCAAAAGTCAAGTAAGGGAACTACAGCAAACACCTATTCGTATGGTATATCAGGCAGCCAGCTGGTTTTTGATGGATTTAAGACAGCCAGTGACATAACAGGCGCATTAAAAACCATGCAGTCCAAGCAGTATAATTATGCAGTGGTTTCTTCCAATATAAGATTGGGGCTAAGAAGCGCTTTTGTAGCGTTAATGAGATCTCAGGAACTTATATCAATTACAGAAGATATCGCACAGCGAAGAAAACAAAACCTTGATCTTGTTAAACTGCGGTATGAAGGAGGCAGAGAGCACAGAGGGGCCTTGCTGACTGCAGAAGCGGATATGGCACAAGCAGAGTTTGAGATAGCGCAGGCCAAGAGAAGTGTTACCCTGGCCCAGAGGGAATTATTCAAGGAATTAGGGCTTGCTAAAACAAGCCAGGCAAAAGCAAAAGGTGATTTTTTGATTTCAAAGAATTATAGCAATAAGCCTGATATAGATTATCTTGCCCAGAATACGCCGTTTCTTCAGGAACTGATGCTAAGGAAAGAGGCGGCAAGATATAACGTTAATTCAAAGGAAGCTGATTTTTTTCCAAAAGTTTATTTAAACGGTTCAATGGGAAGGACAGATGATATTTGGCTGCCCAGAAACGATGAATGGTCAGCGGGGGCAAGAATAACCTTGCCGTTATTTGAAGGCGGTAGACGTATATCGGAGGTATCAAAGGCAAGGTCACAGCTAAGACAGGCAGGCGCAGATGAGCAAAGCGGATACGATAGCGTATTGGTTACTTTGGAGAGGTCATGGAAGGATCTGCAGGATGCTATAACGAATGTTTCTGTGCAGAAAAAATTTCTTGAGGCAGCTCAGGAACGTGCAAAAATAACCAGAGCACAATATTCAACAGGACTCGCTTCGTTTAATGATTGGATAATTATAGAGGACAATTTAGTAAAAGCCCAAAAAGCCTATTTAAATATACAGGCAGATATGCTGATTGCAGAGGCATATTGGATACAGGCGATAGGAGGAACGTTGCAATATGATGAAAAATAAGGTAAAAGTTATAATTGTCTTGGCAGTCATATCCGCTGTTTTGGTATTTATTATGCATGCACTGAATAATCAACGTGATAAAGCGAGTAAAAACATTTTTATAAATCCTGCTATAGGGGATGTCACGCTGACAGTTGTTACTACAGGCGTGGTTGAGCCTCAAAACAGACTTGAGATAAAACCTTCTATAGGGGGAAGAATAGATGAGATCTTAGTCCAAGAGGGAGACAAGGTTAAAATAGGTCAAATATTAGCGTGGATGAGTTCTACTGAAAGGGCGGCGCTTGTAGATGCTGCAAGGTCACAAGGAGATGAGGTTTTAAAATACTGGGAGGATGTTTATAAAAAAACGCCCATAATTTCACCTATAGATGGGGAAGCTATAGTGCGCTCTGTCGAACCTGGCCAGACTGTTACAACATCAGACCCGATATTGGTTTTATCAGACCGATTGATTGTAAATGGCCAATTCGATGAAACAGATATAGCAAGAGTAGAGATTGGCCAGGGGGCCACAATAACCTTGGATGCGTATCCTGATACGAAGCTTGAAGGCATAGTTGTCCACATAGCGTATGAATCAGAGATTATGAATAATGTTACAATATATAATGTGGATATATTGCCTAATGATATTCCGGCTATTTTACGATCAGGCATGAGTGTTACCATAGAGGTTATCGAGAATATAAGCCAGGATGCGGTAACAGTGCCTTCCAGTGCGGTTCACTTCGACGGGGAAAGGCAATTTGTATTGGCGCAGGAAGGGTCTGGAAAAATAGTAGAGAGAGACGTTGAAGTAGGATTAAGCAATGACAGGATATCAGAAATCATATCAGGTCTTAGCCAAAAAGACAGCATTGTAGCAGAGGATACCTCGTACCTCCCTAAGAGGAAAAACACAGGCACTAATCCTTTTATGCCATCCAGCAGAAAAAAGAAATGATAGAAATAAATAATTTATATAAGACATACGGCACAGGAGATGCTAAGGTTAAGGCATTAGACGGTGTTTCTTTATCTATTGCCCAGGGCGAATTTGTAGCAATAATGGGCCCTTCCGGTTCCGGCAAATCAACGCTTTTGCACATACTTGGCCTTTTGGACCGGCTTGAGAGGGGCTCCTATAAAGTATTTGATGCAGAGATATCACAATTATCCGATGATAAATTAGCGCATCTAAGGAACAAGCTCCTTGGATTTGTGTTTCAGCAGTTCCATCTTCTTCGTAGCACAACCGCAATAGAGAATGTTGAGCTACCACTTATATATTCAGGTAAAAAAAGTATTATCGAGAATGCCAGGAGGCAATTGGATTCGGTTGGTTTAACGAAGCGTGCCAAACATCTTCCCAATGAGTTATCAGGCGGAGAACAACAGAGAGTTGCGATAGCGCGCGCCCTGGTTAATGACCCGCTCATAATACTGGCGGATGAGCCTACCGGTAATCTTGATACAAAGAGTGAAGAAGAGATAATGAAGATACTGCTTTCTCTTAATGAGCAAGGCAAGACTATTATAATGGTGACCCATGAACAAGAGATTGCCCAACATGCTAAAAGGCTAATCATGATGAGAGACGGAAAGATTGTGTCTGATGAGAGCAAAAAGGCACAGATGCATATTAGCCAGGACAAGATATCAATAAGAGATGTTATCTCAGAAATACATAACTATTTTGGAAATATTGAGTTCAAGGAGCATGTTCGTCAGTCATTTAGGGCGATTTTGGCAAACAAGGTACGGTCTTTTCTTTCCATGCTTGGCATCCTGTTTGGCGTGGCTGCGGTTATTGCAATGCTTGCCCTTGGGCAGGGAGCCAAGGTATCGATGGAGGAGAGGATAAGGTCATTAGGTTCTAACCTTTTATCGATACAAGGCGGGTCTTCAAGAGTCAGAGGCGTAGCCAGGGGCACAGGGTCTGTAACTCGTTTTATGCCGGCTGATGTTGATGCTATAAGAGGCCTGAAGCCCATAGTCAAAAAAGCAAGTGCTTATGTTAGCGGCAGCGGGCAGCTGGTGTATAAGAATGAGAACTGGAATACGCGCATTGAGGGTGTCGGATATGATTATGGCCAGATGCGTGCAACTACACCTAAATTCGGAAGATGGTTTTCGCCTGAGGAGATGGGTAAAAGAGACAAGGTTGCCATATTAGGTTTAACAGTCGTGGAAGAACTTTTTGGTAATCAAAACCCTGTCGGCGAGACTATAAAGATAAATCGGATTAATTTTAAGGTTATAGGTATCGCGCCTGGAAAAGGAGCCGCAGGCTGGCGCGATCAGGATGATATTGTTTATATACCAGTAACAACAGCCATGTATAGAGTGCTTGGCAA
>CAZBNF010000123.1:0-3321 GCA_964493115.1 uncultured Planctomycetia bacterium
TATTATATAACATATAGTTTAAATATGAAGAAATACTGGACAATTAGAGATAGAGTTTGTCCAGCAAAGAGAGGCGGACATTACTAGATTTTTCTGCCTTTTTTGCTATCTTTAGTGTAGATCTCGGGACATGTCACTTTGGGATACGCTTATCAAAGCATGCCCCTTTTCGGCATGTCCCATATCTTGCCAAGCGCTGTGTCCTTGGATAACTTATAGCTTAAATACTTTTTTTTCGGTCTTCTGCTTGGAAAATGCCGCTTTGACTTTGTCCACTGAGCCCTGAAGGGCGTCCAGGATCTTCGTGACATCCTCAGAAGTGCACTCATAACTTGGAGCCGCGAGATTCGCTATAAGTTCTATCTTGGATATCGCATTTACAACCCTCTTTGAAGCTAATCGCTTAAATTTATCACTTTTGCTCTCACCCACTACATCCTTTTCTTCATTATCTACCATGCATTCCCTCCTTTTTTATTAAACCTCAAAAAACTCACCCTCTTTTAAGACTCTAACATTTTCGAATATCCCCGGGCATTGTTTCCCTTCAAAAGTATGGATCGGTATAGCTAACCGTTCTTTGATGTTTCTGTCTATACTGGCTGGGTGCTCTGGTATACGTTATAAATGTATCTCTATAAACCAGCCGTCATTATTATATATAAGCAGAATTGATAACAGCGCTTATTTTTTTAGTTTGGTGATTTTGGCTCCTTCAAGCGTAAGATTATACATTAAACCTTTTTGATCAAACACAAAAGCCACGATTGGCTTATTGGTCTTCGCTGTATCTATTGACCCATCAGCTCCGATTGCTACTACTGTTACAGATGCATCAGCGCCAATTTTCCAGCCTTCGCTGTTGCGGAAATTATTAAGTGCCCCTTTGTCCATAAATGCTACGATGATTGTCTTTTTTTGGGCGCCTAACTGAAATCCGAATGATCCAGCTGCAGTACTATAATAGTCAACTGTCTTACCCTTAATTACAAGTGCTCCTTCGCCATATTCGCCACCAAAAACAAATCCTGCTTTAAAAACTGCAGGAAATACCAGCACACCTTCAGCCTTCTTTAATACTGCCTCTCCGCCTTTGGTATCTTTAAGCATATTGAGCGATCTTTCAACACCTGCATCGATATTCTTTGCTGTCACTGCTATTGCTTCACTGGCTATAAAAAGTCCAATAAAGCTTACCGCAAGTACAAGTATTAAGACTTTCTGCTTCATCCCAACCTCCTTTTTGTTGACTATGATTATACACTAAAACAAAAGTTTATTACAACCTTTTTACTAGGGGTTAAATATGCCTGGGGAGCTTGGTATACCCCCTAGCTATATCTCTGTTTCAGCAAACCATATTATACAACATATAGCTTAAATATCAAGAAATACTGGCTAAGTAGAGATAAAATTTATAGTAATACCGGATAGAACGTACAAATTTGATTGATTTTTTGTCCTATTTGTCTAAGGTATAATAAGGATATTTTAACGTTATTTATTAGCATTTTCAAGGAGAATTAAGCTGCGGAAGCAAAACCGGTAGCAACAAGCTTATCTTGATAGGTGCTTGCAGCTCTTTGAGCTAATTGTTGGCCTGGAGAGAAGTATTTTGTGATTACATCTGCAACTACACGCTGCATACCCTGGTCAGCACTATCTGAAAGTGTCACAAAGCCTACTTTAAGTAGCTGTTCGTTTTCAACCAATCGGTATTTTTGCGCTATATGGGTTTCATCATATGGTAGAACTAAAATCTTACCTCTATACTCTGGGGAGAACTGGCCATATGAGGGGTCAATAAAAAGAACTCTTTCCCCGCCTATATATATCGCACCCCACTGGTGATAATCGGTTCTATCAGAGGCAAGATATTCACCAGTAATTAATTCAAGTCTGTTAGCGCTTAAACCACCTATAGGCAAGCCGTACATTTGGCTTAATATTTGAAATAATATTTTAGGTTTTATTGTGCATTGAAATTCATTGAAAAGCCAAAGATTAGTTTCATTAAAACTTCTGAAAAATATCTCCTCAATATCGCCTATAAAGGTTACTATTGATTCTAATGTTATATGTTCCATAGTGTTGGTATGCTCAGCTACAGGGCTGGTAGGAGCAGTTTCACCTTTGGGTGCGGTACCTGCGGATGAGGATTTGGCTATAGGCAAAGTTACGGTGAATGTAGTGCCTTTGCCAAGATTGGATTCTACTGAGATTGTGCCACCATGGTCCTTGGCTATCAATTTAGATTCCGTAAGTCCTATTCCCGTTCCCTTTGTTGTATAGAAAGGTTCCCATATTCTTCTTAGTGTTTCTTCTGACATGCCTCTACCATTATCGCTTATAGCTATCGTAACTCTGCCATCAGTTACATTTGTATCAACAAGAACCTTGGGGTTATCTTTCTCTGAATATATTAAAGCATTATAAACAAGATTACATAACAAAGATATTATTGAAATCTTATTACCCTTTATAAGAACTTGTTCTTGTAGCTGGCCTATATCTACATTATTTAAGCCTACCCCTTTTATAGGAGGGACGAGCTCTTTAAAAAAATTAGCATATATGGCATTTAGACTAAATATTTCATCGCTGATCCTTCCTTCCATAAGATATAACCTATCCTTAAGCCTTGAATACGCAATAGATATAACTTCTTCTAATGCATTAACAGAGGCAAGTTCCTCTGCAGTGCAGCCTGGTGATACCTGTTTCCATCTATTAAGTATCTCTCTGCACTGATCTAATATTAATAGGGATGACCTTATTCTATCCTTATGTAAAACAGCTTCTGACAAAAGAAATTTCCTTTCTATTACTGCGCTTTTTCCAAACCTACAAGAACCTATTACTATCTCTATAATCTTCGGTATAAGTTCACTATCAATAGTAGTCAGAATTGATTTATTAGTATTCACGTCATAATAAGCTATAGCCATAATACTTGCGACACTCTGTACGGCTTCAATCACATTAGTCGCATTATTCGTTCCGTGCACAAAGCTTGCCAGGCTTGCTATTATACGGGACACATCTTCGTTAGCCATAGCTAGTTCTAAGGTTTTTTCTTGCTGACAACTTAACGCCATAGGTCTTAAAGCGTACCCCTGCCTGTCCGGCAGGCAGGCGAGCCCTGCACCATTAGCAGCAAAAGCAACACCTATTATAATTGTTAAGATTATCTTCATTATTGTACTCATAAATGGAAAAACCCCTGATTATTTTTGCCAGGGGTCTCATTTGAATTTGTTATTCTAGTACTTGAACTATACTATATATTCAGAATTTTGTCAATCAAAAAACAAGAGAGCC
>CAZBNF010000124.1:0-3320 GCA_964493115.1 uncultured Planctomycetia bacterium
CGCAGATACATAGAGAGACAACAGCAAAAGAGATCCTGGCAGATACAGATAAGAGAGCAGATTTTTTTGTAGTAGGAGTTGGCACAGGAGGCACATTAACCGGCGTTGGCGCTGTTCTAAAGAGGCAGATACCGGGAATCAGGATAGTGGCAGTAGAGCCAGAAGATTCGCCTGTCTTATCAGGGGGTAGCCCCGGGTCACATACGATACAGGGCATAGGGGCAGGCTTTGTTCCCGATGTCCTTGATAGGAACTTAATAGACGAAATAATAAGAGTTAAGAATGAAGATGCAAAAAGACTTGCGCAGGAGCTGGCTAAAAATGAAGGTATATTAGCAGGTATCTCAAGCGGCGCGGCCTTGTTTGCGGCAATAGAGGTTGCTAAAAGGCCTGATAGCAAGGGTAAGCGTATTATAGTAATACTGCCCGATACCGGAGAGCGCTATCTTAGTACAGATCTTTTCGATTGATTATGAGACGAGTGAGCATGGTATGTGGAATACCTGACTTTAGAACGTTATTATATATTAACCTATTAAAACATTTTAGATAAGGAGATATGAGATGGCAAAGACTTATGCCGAAATTAATGAGAAGATAAGACAGGGTAAAGCCGTTGTAGCAACAGCCGAGGAAATAATAGGCATTGTTGAAAAGGACGGCATAAAAAAAACAGCCCAGAGAGTAGACGTTGTTACAACAGGTACTTTTGGCCCAATGTGCTCCAGTGGAGCCTACTTTAATGTGGGTCATACCAAGCCAAAGATAAAGATTGGTGGCGGAAGGGCTACTCTTAATGATGTGCCTGCTTATGCTGGTTTTGCCGCGGTAGACCTTTACATAGGAGCCACTGTTGCCCCAGACGATGATCCCAAAAACAAGGTTTTTCCCGGTAAATTTGAATATGGCGGGGGCCATGTAATAGAAGAGCTTGTAGCTGGTAAAGATATAAAATTATCAGCCACAGCTTATGGCACAGACTGTTACCCCAGGAAGAAGCTTGATACGTATATAAACATCAAGGATTTAAATGAAGCAGTACTTTTTAACCCGCGAAACAGCTATCAAAATTATAATGTTGCTGTAAATCTTGGTAAAGAGAGAACTATATATACCTATATGGGGATTTTAAAGCCCGATACGGCAAATGCGCATTATTGTTCAGCAGGGCAGCTGTCGCCTCTTTTAAATGACCCTTATTATAAGACCATAGGAATAGGAACAAGGATATTTCTTGGAGGCGGGCAGGGTTATGTGGCGTGGCATGGCACACAGCATAATCCGAGCGTAAAACGAAAAGCCAACGGTGTTCCTCAGGCACCTGCGGGCACAATAGCTGTTATAGGAGATTTAAAACAAATGAAACGGGAATGGCTTCGCGGCATATCATTTGAGGGCTATGGCGTAAGCCTTGCCGTCGGCCTTGGCATACCGATACCTGTGCTTAACGAGGAGATATTGCAATATACCACTATCAAGGACGAGGATATATATGCCCAGATAGTTGATTATTCCAACGATTATCCTAATGGCATAGCAAGCTCTCTTGGTGAGGTAAACTACAAGCAATTAAAATCAGGCAGCATCAAGCTAAAGGGTAAAGATGTGCCAACAGCATCGCTTTCAAGTTATGCCAAGGCAAAGGTAATCGCGGAGGAACTCAAAGAATCTATATTAAAGGGTAAGTTTTTTCTTGGTGAACCGGTAGCACTTCTTCCATCAGTGGATTCAGGCATAAGTTTTAAGCCTTTGAAAGAAAGACCGATAGGCAATAATGTATAAAACCGGGAGGGTGTATGAATAAGATAAGGACAACAGTCGTTCTATTTATAGTAGCAGCTGTTTTTATGATGGTGTTTGCTGTAAATAGCAGGTCAACTGCAAGTGAGACTTCGACCGCAGCACTCGATGCAACGCTTGATAAGATAGTCAGCAACCAAGAACAGATGCTGCAAAAACTTGATGATATGGCAGCGCAAATACAGATAGTTAAGATAAGGGCAACGCGCTAGTCAAGGAGCAAGGATTTGAAAATATCTCGTAAACTTCGTTATGGGCTAAGGGCAATGGTATCTCTGGCTTTATATTACCAAGCAGGGTATATGTCAGCAAAGGATATTTCAAGTTCAGAGTCAATACCATTGGATTATCTAGAGCAGATCTTGAATAAGCTTAAACAGGCAGGCCTTGTAAAAACAACAAGAGGGCCCCATGGAGGTTATGCGCTATCGCGCACGCCATCTAGCATAAAGATCAAGGATATTATGGATGTACTTGACGCAAGCCCTTATTTAACAGATTGTCTTGATGGTAAAGCAAAGCAGGTCTGTAGCCGGCTGGATTTTTGCTCCACAAGGTTGTTTTGGCAGACACTTGATAGGGCTATACAGAGTATAGCAGAATCAACGACCCTGAAAGATCTTTCAGAGAAAAACCCTAATCAGGCAGCAATAAAACATAGTTATTTGTTCCAAATTTGATAATAACAGGCAAACTCCTTGACCTCTTGAGGTAATTGTGGTAAAATTATCAGAATCGCAGATAGGAAATAAGGCGAAAATCAGAAAAGAGATCTTAGCAAGGCTGCGTTCGCAGGTCAATACGGAGCGTATTGTTAAGAGCGATAAGATAAAAAGGAGGCTTTTTAAGGAGAAGTGCTTTAAGAATGCCGAATCTGTTATGTTTTATGTGTCAAAATCTTATGAGGTTGATACATCTTCCATGATAGAAGAGGCGCTTAAGAAAGGTAAACGAGTAATAGTACCGGTGACTAACCCTAAGGAAAAAAAATTGATCCCTTCAGAGATAAAATGCCCGAGTAAAGACCTTGCAAAAGGGCTTTTCGGGATACGAGAACCTAAGAAAGAATGCATAAAGGCCGTGGACATAAAAGATATAGATATGGTAATAGTGCCAGGCATTGCTTTTGACGATAAAGGCAATCGCATAGGCCACGGTCAAGGCTATTTCGATAGATTCCTAAAATACCTGCCAAAGAAAACACCTACCATAGGGCTGGCATTCAAGCTCCAGCTTGTAAGAAGGATCAAAGCTTTTCCCTGGGATATACCTGTCACCAAACTAATTACTGCATAACCAGAACAGGCCCCGCATAAGGGGCAATCAACAGTATGGCGTTTAATTTATGGTATGGAATTTCAAAAAACAATTCCAACCACTGAAAATCGTATAAGAGTTATCGCGAAGCGATTTTCTTGTTTACGTTAAAGCCATGCTCTTAAGGCGTTATGATACGCGCCTAAGTTGTATGTTGTCGTACAGCATACAGGTTTAAACATAGAAAGGAATAAGGTGTACCC
>CAZBNF010000125.1:0-3301 GCA_964493115.1 uncultured Planctomycetia bacterium
GCCTGCCTTGCCAGTATAGGACACAAGGTAATATGCATTGATAATGATAAGGATAAAATAGCGATGCTGAAACAGGGCAGGATCCCTATATATGAGCCCGGGCTTTCAGCTCTTGTGGCAAAAAATGTCAAACAGAACAGGCTGTCTTTTTCAGATGATATAGCGGAAGGCGTAAAGGCATCCCGCGTTATATTTATAGCAGTGGGTACTCCCCCAAGAACAAAAGGTGAGGCAGATTTAAGTGCTGTTGAAATTGTTGCCGAACAGATAGCGGCGAATATGAACTCCTATAAACTTATAGTTCAAAAATCCACGGTTCCTATAACAACAGGCCGCTGGGTGGAGTCTACTATAGATATGTTCAATAAAAGGCATGCCAAATTTGATATTGTCTCAAACCCGGAATTTTTAAGAGAGGGTACAGCTATAAAGGACTTTATGCACCCTGACAGAATTGTAATAGGTGTGGAAAACAAGCGCGCGAAACAGATAATGGCGGGCATATATGAGCCGATCAAGGCAAAGATAATATTTACGGATATTAAAAGCGCGGAGCTTATAAAGCACGCCTCAAATTCATTTCTCGCGATGAAGATATCATTTGTGAACTCGCTATCAAGGGTATGCGATCTTTCAAAAGCTGATGTTGAGAAGGTTGCCGAAGGAATAGGCATGGATAAGAGGATTGGCAGTGATTTCTTAAAGGCAAGCTTAGGATACGGGGGCTTCTGTTTTCCAAAGGATTTGGCTGCCTTTATCAATGTATCAGAGCGGTTAGGATATAACCCCGAGCTTTTAAAGGCAACGGCAAAGGTTAATGAGCAGCAAAAGGAATTTTTCTTTAGAAAGATAAAAAAAGCAGTATGGAATATAGGCGGAAAAAAAATAGCTGTTTTAGGCCTGTCATTTAAACCCAATACTGACGATACCAGGTTGTCGCCTGCAATTGATATAATAAATATGCTGAAAAAGGAAGGCGCGCAGATACAGGTATTTGACCCAAAGGCGATGGAAAAGGCTAAGCAGGAGCTAATCGGCGTAAGCTATTGCGAGGATGCCTACGAGGCGATTAAAGGCGCTGATTGCTTAGTAATAACAACAGATTGGCCTGAGTTTAAGGAGCTTAACTTTAAACGCGTAAAACAACTGCTTAAAAGGCCTATTATAGTTGATGGCAGAAATATGTTTGACCCTGATAAAATGCGCAAGCTGGGCTTTACTTATGCCAGCATCGGCCGAAGGTAGTGTGGAATATAGAAGGTAAAGGTGAAGGTAAAGGTGAAGGTAAAGGTGAAGGTAAAGGTGAAGGTAAAGGTGAAGGTAAAACCTATATTAGAATATAACATCTCTACCTCTACCTCTACCTTTACCTTAACGTGAAAGGGAGAGTCCAATGATACAAGGCGTTAAAGTAAAAAAACTGAAAGTTATACCCGATGACCGCGGCAGGCTCATGGAGATCCTGCGCAATGACGATGATATGTTCATAGAGTTTGGCCAGGTCTATATGACTACTGCAAAACCAGGCGTTGTAAAAGCATGGCACTGGCATCGCTTACAGTATGATTCATTTACATGCGTATCAGGAAAGATGCGCCTTGCTCTATATGATGGACGAGAAGGTTCAAAGACAAAAGGTGAGTTAATGGATTTTGAGATAAGCCTGGATAACCCTATGGTTGTCCAGATACCACCAGGTGTTTACCATGGTTTTAAGTGCATAAGCGATGAAGAGGCTATTGTTATAAACACAGTGACCAAGCCATACAATCCAAAAGAGCCTGATGAATTTCGCATAGATGAATATGATAATGATATAGATTATGATTGGAGAAAATAATATGAGCGATATAAAAGGAGTTGTATTAGCAGGAGGATTAGGTACGCGTCTTGCGCCTCTTACCTCTGTTATTAATAAGCATTTGTTAAATATATACAACAAGCCCATGGTATATTATCCTATAGAGACACTTGTAAATGCGGGGATCAATGAAATTATGATAGTCACAGGAGGTAATAATGCAGGTGATTTCTTAAGGTTATTAGGTAATGGAAGCGAGCTTGGTTTAAAGCATATAGAATATGCCTATCAGAAAGGTGAAGGCGGCATAGCGGATGCGCTTCGTTTAGCTGAAGATTTTATAGATGGAGATAAGCTGGTCGTTATACTCGGAGATAATATAATTGAAAAGTCGATCAAAAAGTCAGTCGATAAATTCAGAAAACAGGAAAACGGAGCACGTATATTAATAAAAAAGGTTTCAGACCCTGAACGTTTTGGCGTTGTAGAGTTTAAAGGCAAGAAGATCAAAAACATAGTAGAGAAACCAAAAAAGCCAAAGACCCCATATGTTGTAACAGGTGTATATATGTATGATTCGAATGTATTTGATATAATTAAAAGATTAAAGCCTTCTAAGAGGGGAGAGCTCGAGATCACGGATGTAAACAATGCCTATATAAAGTCAGGTCTTATGCAGTATGATATATTATCAGGTTTCTGGACCGATTCAGGAACCTTTGAATCGTTGTTACGCGCCAATAATCTTGTGGCTCGTAAATGTTTAAATGTAAAAGGATAGAGTAAAGGAAATCATCCAGTTCTATCTTTACCTTTACCTCTACCTTTACCTATTAACCAAGGAATAACAATGCGAATACCAGCACTGGACATGAAAGCGCAAATAGCACCGATAAGAAAAGAAATAGACAAGGCAATTGCTGATGTTATTGATAGGGGTGGTTTTATCCTTGGAGAAGAGGTAAAAAAGCTTGAAGAGGAGATATGCAAATATACAGGTTCGCAATATGCGATAGGAGTTTCAAACGGCACAGATGCTATTTCCCTGGCGCTTGAAGCATTAGGCATTGGCCGAGGCGACAGGGTATTGTGCCCTGCATTTACATATTATGCCACAGCAGGAGCAATAGCAAACATAGGTGCTGTGCCAGTATTTATTGATATTGATCCTAAGACATACTGCATAGACCCCGCGTTATTAGAAAAGCATTTAACAGGTCAGCCGAAAGCCATAATACCCGTCCACCTTTACGGCCAATGCGCTGATATGGATGCTATCTTAAAGATTGCCAAAGAGCATAACCTGAAAGTAATAGAAGACACTGCCCAGGCATTCGGCGCTATTTGTCATTGCGAGGAGCGTAGGCGAAGCCTGCCCGCCGACAAGGCAGGCACAATCGGTGACTGCGGCACAGTGAGCTTTTTCCCTGGCAAAAACTTAGGCGCCTGCGGTGATGCTGGCATGGTTCTTGCGCAGGATAAAACAATAGCGGAAAAACT
>CAZBNF010000126.1:0-3279 GCA_964493115.1 uncultured Planctomycetia bacterium
TATATCAAGACAAGAGATATATATGTTGGCATATTCCGACAGCTGTTTTTCTAGCTTGACCTGCTATTGGATTTGACAATAACCTTTGCCGATGGTATATTATAGCAACAACTAGCAGTTTTTTAACGCGGAGGAGTGGCAGAGTCCGGTTGAATGCACCTGTCTTGAAAACAGGCAGATCCGCAAGGATCTCGTGGGTTCGAATCCTACCTCCTCCGCCACCTGTTGTACAAATCGCAAGACATAGCAGTATATAGTGGCAAGCAGGGTAATTACTTCATATAAAAGAAAAATTTCGAAGATATATCCTTGATAAAGCTGATACCGAATGGTATCAGCTTTTACCAGCAGGCTTAGCTTGTGGAGAGATGCCAGAGTCTGGTTTATCGGGGCCGCCTCGAAAGCGGTTGTGCCGCAAGGTACCGGGGGTTCGAATCCTCCTCTCTCCGCCATAGCTTTTAAGCATTCGGTTAAATCTAATCACAATCCTACCATAATTTACATAACCCCTATAAAAATCAAGTAATTATATCTCAAGCCTATTCAACCTTAATCAAGGTATTACTATGTTCCATATAGCACTGTTTTAGTGCTTTTGGTGCTTTTTTGGTGCGATTTGGCAGCAATGCTTTTTACTATTTTTCTTGCCACTTAATATTTATAGGTGTAGAATCAGGAACTCTAAATCAGTGGAAAAGCTATTAACACCAAAAGAATTGAGCCTGTTATTACAGGTAAAACAGTCCACTGTTTATAAGTGGGCTCACTATGGTTATGTGCCTATGGTAAAGTTGGGATCTCTTATAAGATTTAAGGAAAGTAAAATTGAAGAATGGCTTGGGAAAAGGCAAAGAAAGGGACGTCACTCTTATGCACTAAAAAATTGATTTTTCTTTTATTGTTATAACCATAGTGGTATAATATGCAATGCATAAAAGGAGCTATATATGTTTAAGCCTTTGACTGAACGTATTGAAGAGTTTGCAAAAATTTATCCCGATCGCATTAAAGAATTAGAGGAGCTCTTTAATAGCCCTACAAATGTGTATATAGATTTTGCGAATGTTATAAATTGGGAAGATAAATTAGGGTGGAGAATAGGTTTAAAAAGACTAAAGCAACTATTCTTATCCTTTGATACAGTCAAAGAAATGAGAATTTATAGTGGAACACTAGTTGGCGATTCCAGATCAGAAAAATCAATAGAACAAATGAAGAAATATGGCTATTATGTTATTACAAAATCCGTTAAAATTATGAAGTTCCCTATTAATATTTCAACGATACCATCTACTTCTCCAGATATTATAAAACAGTTTATTCGACAACCATTATTGAAGAAGTTAAATATAGAAACTATAGAGTTTATAAATGCGAGACTAAAAGAATTGAATAAACAAGGAGTTTTTTATTTAGAAGATAAAAAATGTAATTTTGATGTAGAGCTTGGAAGCGATATGATCATAGATGCAGCAATAGGAAAAATACAAAATTTCATATTATGGAGTGGAGATAGTGATTTTGTAGATCCTCTTATGCGGTTAATTGATACTGGTAAAACTTGTATTATTTTTTCAACAGCAAGGAAAATTTCAAGAGAATTAAATGAATTGAGAAAAGAAGGATTATTAATTTACGACATACAGAAGATAAGAAATTTTATTTGCTGGCCAAGGTATATAGATTGGAATGATATTAAAAGCAAAAAGGACTCAATCTAATTGAGTCCTTAAGCATAAGATATTTGCAAGACTACTCTTGCAAAGTAACTATACCATATAAACAATAAATGTCAAGAAGTAATTTTAAAAAATTTTATTTTATATCAGGTGCCCCTGTCTACCGGCAGGCAGGCACCAAAAGCGAAAACACAGCAAACTACAGGATAACAGACGACAACAGGTAGAATCGTAAGTTATTGAAATAAAAACAACTTGTGTCATAATTCATTGAAATGGCGAGAGTTACAGCTTTGTGCTTAACAGAATCCTCCTCTCTCCGCCAGTTACGATAAAGGAGTAAATGTTAAAAGGGGTCAGACCCCATTTTCGCAGCAGTTTTTCGCTTTGCGGAAACAGAAATTACTTAGATAGGAGCTATACGAATGAAGAACGCGAAATGTGTATTTGGTATCATTGTAATCAGTTTTTGTCTTTTATTCATTAGCACGTATGTCTCAGCCGCAGATTCACCGCAACCTCCCTGGCGAACAACTGTCTGGCCTGCGCTGAGTTCAACGCAGTGGTACTGGTATGAGCCACAGACAAATCTAACAGTCGAGCAGGTTGATGCCGTATTTAAGGAAGTGGCCGCTACTAATATACTTCTCATTGACTACCGGTGCACCGATATGGTTATCACTGTAAAGAACGCCCAATTAGAGATTGAACAACCGAAGAAGGGAAAAAAGGCGAATAATGGGTCAGTAGAGCCGGAGCAGGCGACTATTAGCATAGATACTGACTGGGTAAAAAATTCTGTGCCAAAGAGTAGCGGTTCTGGTTCCTATTCCATACCTTTAAATGTTGTTCAGAGAATAAACCTACAGTATATCTCGAACGCTAATAATAAATGGTGCCTGAAAATGGCTGGCGATGTTGGTTACGATGATTTATATGATATTTATATTTTTTACTTCAAAGATGAAGATTTTGCGCGCAGATTCGGAAATGCAGTCGCTTCTATCCTCGCGCAAAAAGGCTTCAGCTTGAAGTTTCCTAAACTCGGATTATCCATAGCAGACCTTACTCCCGCGCAGGCAGAGGCGTTAGGAAAGACAAGGATTGATAATGTCTTAGTGACGCTTGTTGCTATTGACGGGCCTGCAGATAAGGTCAATATCCAGCCTCTGGATGTGATCACCGAGGTCAACGGCGTCAAGGTAAGGAATTACTCCCACTTCAATTCGCTTATCGAAGGTATTGCTTCCGGCGCAAAGATAACGCTTACCTGCCTGCGACGCACAGAGGTTGCGGAAAAAGACCAAAAACAGTTTGACTGGAAGCCAATTGTGATTGAGGTGACAGCAAAATAACTATAAGAAACAGGTTCTAACTTGGTTTAGCCAGCGACCCCATAATACAGAGCCGATTTTATAGTTTTTAACGAGTGATAACAAATGTTTAAAGGGACAAAAGGGGTCAGACCCCATTTTCGTTTAATTACATTCTGATTTGGTGCGATTGGTGGTGCGAAAAGGGCTAATCTGTGCTTAAAGAGGAGATAATCCTCCTCTCTCCGCCATCCTTGTTTGCCCTGGAAGATAATGATAGGGTTACT
>CAZBNF010000127.1:0-3266 GCA_964493115.1 uncultured Planctomycetia bacterium
CCAAAAAAGAAAGATATACAGAGAAAGTGGTTTATAGTAGATGCCCAGGATAAAGTACTTGGCAGGCTTGCCACTCGTATAGCTATTATCCTGCGCGGAAAACATAAGCCTGAATTTACCCCTCACATGGATTGCGGTGATGGCGTTATTGTTATAAACGCAAGCAAGATAAGAGTTACCGGGAAAAAGATGAGCGATAAAGAGTATATCACATATTCAGGATATCCCGGCGGGCAGAAGAGAAGGACGCTTGACGATATGATGAAAAAGAATCCAACCAAGGTTATCAAGCAGGCAGTAAAGAGAATGATATCAGATACGCCATTAGGAAGGGATATATTAAAAAAACTTAAAGTATACCCTGGCCTTGAGCACGATCACCAGGCGCAAAATCCGCAGGAACTAAAGGTTTAATTTAGGAGAAATTATTTTATGGCAGACGAGTCGGTATATAAAGCAACGGGCAGGCGTAAAGAGGCGTCAGCAAGAGTCATATTAAAGCCCGGCACCGGTATTATAAAGGTCAATAAAAGGTCCTTGGAGGATTACTTTCCAAGAGAGACCCTTAGGATGATTATACAGCAGCCTTTCGAGGTGTGTGATCTTGTAGGAAAATATGATATAAGTGTTATAGTAACAGGCGGAGGCACCTCCGCTCAGGCAGGCGCTATACGCCATGGCATATCCAGGTCATTGGTAACCATGGATGAGAATTTAAAAAAGAAGCTTAAGAAAGCAGGTTTTATAATCAGGGACCCGCGTATGAAAGAACGTAAAAAATACGGGCAAAAGGGTGCCAGAAAGAAGTTCCAGTACTCTAAACGTTAATAAGAGTCCCGCGCTTCTACTGGCTAGAGGGGCGGGCTTAATATACAGGTAAACAGGTTTATATAGACTCCGCCCTTTGGCACTAAGAGCGGGGTTTTTTTACTTTATATATCAGAATATCATGTATGCTTTTGTTGGAGCGGCGCATAGGATTTTTTTGCCTTGATTATAAATATACTGCAAAAATACCCGCGATGCGAAAACAAAAGCATCCATGACATATTAGTTACTTATTAGTTATTAAGAGATTGACAAAATGGGCTGTTTTGTTTTATAATCAATGACTATACATACTAATAATAAGTATATTGTAGCAAGCGTTCCCATGCCCTGGGATAATAGCTTAAGAATAACACCTTAATTTTAATATTGGAGAAAGACATGATAAATACAGTTGTTTGCGGTATAACAGGCTATACAGGATTAGAACTTATTAGGGTATTGCTTGCTCACCCAAAGGTTAGTATAAAAGCCTTAACCGCGAGATTTGATAAGCCAACCAGAATATCAGATATATATCCTGAGTTTAAAGGCAGGCTGGATATCCTCTGTGAAAGCCTTGTGCCTGATAAGCTTTTAAAGAAAAATATCGATGTTGTATTTTTAGCCCTTCCGCATAAGGTATCTATGGAGTATGCCTCAAGCTTTATTGATAAGGGTAAGGTGGTTATAGATCTGAGCGCTGATTTCAGGATCAAAGATACTAATGTATATGAAAAATATTATGGGATTAAACATATTTCCAAAGAGTATCTTAATAGCAGCGTTTATGGTTTACCCGAGCTTTATAAGGATAAGATAAAGAGAGCAAGGCTTCTGGCAAATCCCGGCTGTTATCCGACAGGCTCTATATTGGCAGTCGCGCCATTAGTTTCCGGTAAAATGGTATCAAAAGAACCTATTATACTGGATGCAAAGAGCGGCGTAACCGGCGCAGGAAAGAAAGCTGATGTGGGCCTTATTTTTGGCGAAGTAGCTGAAAACATCAAAGCATATAAGATAGGGGTGCATCAGCATATACCTGAGATTGAGCAGGAGCTCGAAAATATATCCGGAAACAAAGTGAACATACTTTTTACGCCACACCTTATTCCCATAAGAAGAGGCATACTGACAACGGCTTATGTCGCATTGAAAAAGCGAACAAGCCTTTCAGGGTTGTTGGCCCTTTATAGGTCTTTTTACAAAAACGCGCCTTTTGTTAAAGTATATGATGAAGGTGAGATTCCGCAGATAAAGGATGTTGTAAACACCAATAACTGCGCTATCGGCATAGCTATTTCCGCCGATAAGGGCAGGGCGATAATTATAACAGCGATAGATAATCTGCTAAAAGGCGCAAGCGGGCAGGCTGTACAGAATATGAATATAATCTGCGGTTTTCCTGAAACCATGGGCTTGGTATAAATGAAAAAAATAAATGCGGGCATAACATTCCCTAAGGGTTATATGCAGGCGGGTATTCATTGCGGTATAAAGAAAAATAAACCGGATCTTGCCCTGATCCTGTCCCAAACGCCTGTAATAGCATGCGGGGTGTTTACAAGAAACAGTTTTCAGGCAGCCCCTGTTATTGTTACAAAAAAACACCTTAAAAACAAACAGCATTTAGGGGTTATTATCAATTCTGGCAATGCTAATTGCCTTACAGGCGAGCAAGGTATATCAGATGCCTTTTCTGTTTTACAGGCCTTGAGCGCTCTGATAGGGTGTAAAAAAGAAGAGTTGCTTGTATGCTCAACGGGTATTATCGGGAAAAGGCTGCCCATTGATAAAATTGAGAGCGTATTAGGCATGCTTCTTTCATCATTGCATGATGCTGATTCCAAAAAAGCGGCAAGGGCCATTATGACAACGGATACCTTTGAGAAGGAGTCCGCTTACAGTATAAGGATTGGCGGTAGGCAGATAAGGCTTGCTGGAATAGCAAAGGGCGCTGGCATGATATCGCCTGATATGGCTACAATGATTTCAATAATCACCACAGACGCAAAGGCGAGTAAGACGGTTCTTAAGAAAGCCCTTAGGGAAGCAGTGGAGGCTTCATTTAATTCCATAACAATAGATGGGGATATGAGCACAAACGATACTGTGATCCTGCTGGCTAATGGTTTATCGGGCGTTGAGGTTAAGGAGTCTGGTGCCAGTTATTATAAATTTGCGACAGCTCTTAAGGCATTGTGCCTTGATTTAGCAAAGCAGATAGTGAAAGACGCGGAAGGTGCTACAAAATTTATACAGATAGCGGTGAATGGCGCCAAAGATTATATACAGGCAAAAGAGGTGGGTTTAAAAATAGCAAACTCCCCTTTGTTTAAAACCATGTGTTATGGTAAAGATCCTAACTTTGGGAGAGTCGCTGCTGCCTGCGGGTCTATAAAAGGCCCGATAGATACAAAGCGAGTTGACATATATCTTAATGGTAAGATAGCCGTAAA
>CAZBNF010000128.1:0-3199 GCA_964493115.1 uncultured Planctomycetia bacterium
GTATAACATAAAACCCATTATAGCTGCTATTAAAACCAAAAATATCAATACTATGGCAGATAAATTTATATTCATTTTGGATTCTCTCTTTTTTGCATTATATCATTTATTCGCAGCCAGGTCTATTAAATTAATAATCATGCAGCTGCATTAATAAGCTGAGAAGTATTTATGTATAAATCTAATTGTTTGGCCCCGCCTGGTAATGCAGTATCTCCGTTGTGTATATCTAGTTGTCTGGCTGAGGATGTCTTTAGCTGTGACTCATAATTGGATAGGATATCTTTCACAGGGTAAGATGATAAGTTGAATCCTTCTGTCTGAGCCACGCTCTTACTTGTCAGCACCCCTCTTTTAACTTTTGGGTCAGCTATAACTGTTAAACCATCCATAAGCCCGCCATCTGCCCTTGCTGAAGCGATCATACCATCTTTTATAATCTTCTTTAGAAAAGGAAGGCGTGAAGCCTGAAACATTTTTGCGGCAGCCCTTGCGATAACACCTGGCCTTCCAGGCATATTACCTACATCATAGCTTATTATATTACCAAGTATAAGCCTTACCGGGGCACTATGATAAGTAGCTGTTTTAGGAATCTCTTTTCCATCAGGATCAATAAATACAAAGTTGCCTTTCTGGTCTATCGGGACATCGACCATTGCTCTTCGCATAGGGTAATACTTAGCAACATGACAAATCATTTTTTCATCGATGGTAATAGGTGCTCTCTTCTCTGGGATAAGCGCTGCTCCTATTGTCAAATCTGAAGATGCAAATGCATCTGTTATCCAATTCTTATTATCTGCACCTGTAATAATTATATCGCACTCTTCATGTAAGATATCAGTAAAAGTCCTTTCTCTGGTATGGATTGGAAACCTTTCATTCTGCAATTTAACTTTATCACCGCCATATTCCCTGACTAAGATATCTCTTAGGTCATTTAAATTATCATCTATATCAGTTATTACAACCTTTGCGCCAAAACGCATCGCATTCCAAAGTGCTGTAAGGCCTACTGCCCCAGAACCTGTTATCAGGACTGTCTTTCCTTTTAAAGCATTCATGTCTGGTAAATCTGGGTAAGAATTAAGCATATGATCTTCCCACCCAGGTTCAACTATAATTTTTCCATCAACTATCTTTACCTTGCCTTCGTGCAAATATATAGCACCTTGCAATACAGCTTCAGCGCCTGCCACAATACTCATAGGGTCAAGGCATGGAAGAGTTAATTTGCCTCTCTTTTCCATAAGCTCTTTATAGTCTTTTACGATACTCGGCACAACAATGCGACTAGGTTCTCCTTTTGGGTCATCTTTGCCAACAAGCCACTCATTATTATTAAAGAGCGCTGCTGATTCTACATCACCGCGTATACCTTCTAAAGCCAGCGCAGTAACACCTGCAGCAATGGTCTTCTCAGTAAGCTCTTTAGACGCAGCAAAATGAAAATATGTAACAAGCATCTTTTGAATATCACCTACGCTGCATCCTTCTCTCTTAGCAAACTCAAGAAGCTCCATTACCCCATCAGGTAAAAGTGCTACTCTGCCTTCTTGAGGCTTTATCTCTTTAGCTACTCCTATAACTAATTCATTGCCATCAAAAAGCCTCATGCCCTCCATAAGCTCAAACTCATTAACACCACCCTCTCTTAAAGGCTCTTTTACCTTAAGAACCATATGTGCTTGTTGCCAAAGTTTTTTACGGCCAACCACTTCTGCGCCTGCATCTATATATGCCTGATTGCCATATAATGCATCATTCTGTAACCCTACGCCAAGGTTCTCTTCAACCAAGACACGCAATGTACCTTTCTTAAGATAATCTGCCCTACCTGCTGAAGATGTCTTTAGTAAAGACTCTAGAGGCAATACTTCTGTTACAGCTGGAGGATTAGCTAATCGAGATGCTGTTCGTTCTGTTATTATAAAATCACAATTTTCACAATCCTGTAACAGGGAGATCGCAATATCATTATCAGGTTCACCTTCTAATCCCTTTGCCATTATTTCTGCACTTTCTGGATCATCTCTCAAAATTATCTTATGCCTTGCATCCTTAAATGTCTTTACGCCAATAGAGAAGGCTGTGCGCTTAACCGCAGCAATAGCCTCATCATGCGAAATCTCTCTTGCTCCTTTTGTCTGCGGGTCTTTTACAAAAACTAGATTATTGCCATTTTCAACTACCCATCTTCTGCCTTTGCTATGATCACCATCTATATACTCGAAAAACCTACGATTAACATCAACTGTTGCCTGCGTAATATAAACTCTCCTTGAAACAGATTCTGGCGTTGTGCCTGAGTCTACATCGATCCGTTTTCCATCGGTTATTACATAACTTTTTGGTCCATTAAATGCAATATGGCCTTCAGGGTTTGTTGAGCCTATTGAAGTATCAATACCACCCAGTTCCTCTATCTTTTTTTCATATTCAGCAAGCATCTCATCTGCATTCATAGGATTGCTCTCAAACATATTTACATTTTTGTTGATATCCTCTTGTGAGATTAGGCCTCTATCAAACAATGGCTTAAAAAGTTGCTGATACATATATGCCTTATAACTTATATTAGGATCCCCAGGATCTAGAGGTGTCATATTACCAACATATTCAGGGCCTAGCCCTTCATACTCATCCATATTAAAAGTTATAACTTTTTTGAAATCCATCAAGCCTGCTTCTGCAAATTTAACCAATATTTTATATAGACCAGAGGGTGTAGAGCCTGTGGGTAAACCTAACACATAGCAGCCTTTCTCAGCTATAGCCTTCTTATAATCTATAAGCACCATATAGGCAACCAGACAGCTCATGGCATTATAATCTCTTACTATAGTAAGTTTAATTCTGTTGGTATCAGAAAAAGCTGGAACAGGTGAAAGGTCTAAACCATTAAAAATAGCATCAGCACCTTTCATCCTTACATAAGAAGCAGGCCTCAGGGTATCTGTAGTAGTTGATTTACCCCATACAGGCTGGTACGTTAATGATAGGGCTAATAGAATTGATATAATCTTGCATAGTTTTCTGCTTTTGTGCGCATGCATATTCTTCTCCATTACATGTTATAAAAAAACCCTGGCACTAACCTTTTGCCAGGGGGATTTATTTAATAACTATTATTTTATAAAACTTCATAATATTATATAAGACACAAGTCTTACTGTCAATACAAAAAACAAAAAAT
>CAZBNF010000129.1:0-3146 GCA_964493115.1 uncultured Planctomycetia bacterium
TAGTTATCTTTCCATCTTCAGAGAATTCAATCTTTTCTTTGAGGGTTTGACCTATGCCCATAACTACTCCCCCGACAATCTGTCCCCTTATCATCCGGGGACTTATAACTTTTCCCACATCAAAAGAGGAAATAAATTTATCGATAGTAATTTCGCCGGTTTTTTTATCAATTTTTAATTCACATCCCTGGCATCCGAAGGTCCAGGTTCCTCCCGCTGAACCCATACCGAACTTCGGATCAGGGTCAGTATATCCGGGAAGCCTGTCTCCGGCGGTTGCTTCTGCAACTTCTCCCACAGTTAGTCCATTTTCATACATATAACCTCTGACTAAATTTTTAACGGCAATTCTTTTATCAGGGTCGGTTTTTACATATACAAATTCTCCGTCGTATTCCAAAGAATCGATTCCGAATTTTAAGATGGGAGCAGCATTCTTTTTTAATATTTTAATAGCTTTTTTAGCAGTTTTAATAATAGCATTCCCTCCCCGGTAGGTAAACATCGAAGCAACTGTTTGCCATTCCCAGGGTGAATGCTGGGTATCAATTTCACGAAAAACACTGATTCGTTCCAAAGGAATTTTTAAGGATTCTGCAGCAATTTGGCGCATTGCTTGCTGAGCACCTTGTCCCATGTCCACACCACTTAAATTTACCTGAATACTACCATCGGCGCAGAATTTTATCTGGCAGCAGGAAGCCGCATTAGGTGCTCCTTTTGGTGATTTCATCATAGCTGCAATACCCCGCCCATAAATATATCTATCGTCTTCTTTGGGTTTAGGTTCGGAGAAGAGTTCTTTTTCAACATTTTCAAGACATTTGAAGAGATTGCCATTATAATCTCTAATAGTCTCACCCAGGGAATTCTTTTTTCCTTCACAGAGGAAATTTTTTCTGCGTAACTCAGAAGGAGGCATCTTCAATTTTTTAGCCATTAGCTCAACAAGGCGTTCGGAAATAAAGTTTCCTTCAGGGTGGCCATAACCTCTGTAAGCCCCTACCGGTGGTGTATTTGTGTAAACACCATATGCATCAACATGGCAGTTGTCTATAGAATAAGGTCCTACTGAATTGTGGCCGGCAACAGTAACAACATTAGTTGCAGTATCGCCGAATGCACCATCAGAAAAATAAAGCTCAGCCTGAAATGCCGTAAAAGCTCCATCTTTTTTGGCACCAAGTTTAGCATATGCTTTCATACCACGACCAAGAACCGTACTGGTCATAACCTCTTTTCTGCTGCAAACAAATTTTATAGCATATCCCGGTAAAAATTTGGCAGCATATACAAGCATCGGTTCGATGGTTACATCCGATTTACCTCCGAATCCTCCACCAAGATAGGGGATATGCACTCGAACATTAGAATGAGGAAGTTTAAACATATCGGCTATAACCTGCTGGAGCACAAATGGCGCTTGTGAAGTAGCCCAGATTTCAACACGGTCTTTTCCTTCCCACCTGCAAATTACACTATGGGGTTCAAGTGCTGAATGGGCGCTTAGAGGGAATTCAAATTCTCCTTCAACTATGAAATCTGTTTCTTTTAGTCCTTTTTCTATGTTTCCCTTTCTTAAACGGTAATGATGAAAAATATTAGATCCGGGTTGGGGGAAGTAGGAAGGGAGATGAGGATATTCTCCGAGTTTTTCATGAATTAGAACATCTTTATTGTGGGCAGCTTCCACGGGGTCTAGCAGTACCGGAAGAGGCTTATACTCTACATCGATTTTTGATAGGGCTTTTTTAGCATGTTGGACTGTATCGGCGATGACTACTGCTACCGGTTCACCAATATGCCTAACTTTATCAACTGCAATGGGATTTTGATCAAGGAACCCGCATGCTCCGAAAAAGATTTTACAACCCCGGCCGGTAACAACCTTGTATACCCCTTCACTTTTTTCAGCATTTAAAGTGTTGATAGATTTGATAAGTGCGTGAGCAAACTTTGGCCGTAGTACTTGGGCATGAAGCATTCTTGGGAGTTTTATGTCTGCGGTAAACTGGGCCATACCGGTAACTTTTGAATATCCATCAGTTTTTTCAAAGGATTTCCCAATATACTTAAAGGACATTTTTGTTCTCCTTTTTATTTACATTCATTATAACTCTATTCTGTTTTTTTTGTAATTTTAGAATATAATAATAAATTTTAATTGTCAAGAATAATTCATTGTATCGAGTATTGAAATACAGTAATAAGTAATGTGTGATGAGTAATAAGAGGAAAGAGTTAGTTGGTTAGTTAGTTACCTGGTTAATTAGTTTAGGACGGAGAGGAAAGAATACAAAAGATAAAAGTATCGAGTTAAGAGAAAGTATCTTTCTCTTTCTTCACGCAATACGCAATACGCATCACGCGATACTGTTTTTCTAGTGGACAGAAGTATAGGTTAATGTTAAAATAAAATAACAATTTTATTAAAGCTTGATATTTTATTTATTGGAAAGGTGGTGATATGATAGGGTTTCTTTTACAGTAAATCGAATTTAAGTAATTTAATCAAATTTTAAGGAGGATGAAAATGAGAAAGTTAGTATTGTTTTTATTAGTTGCTTTTCTTTTTACGTCTTTTGCAGGAGTAGTAGGGGCAGAAGAACCATTTAGCATTGCTGCAATTTTCCAGACAGCAATTGAAGAACCCTGGGATGGCGTAATACACCAAGCCTGTCTTAAAGCAGAAAAGGAGTTGGGGATTAAATATGAATTTGCGGAAAAAGTTTCTGCAGCTGATTTCGAAAAAGTTTTAAGAGAATATGCCGAAAGGGGATTTGATTTAATTGTAGGAGATGCCTTCCTGGCAGGCGAAGAACCTTCACGAAGAGTAGCCAAGGACTATCCCGAAATTGCCTTTGCCTTTGGTTCTGAGTTTGGTCCGGTGGCCCCCAATTACTCTGTTTTTGATAACTGGATTCATGAACCGGCTTTCCTCTGTGGTATTATCGCCGGTAGATTAACCAAGACAAATGTTCTTGGTGTAGTTGCTGCTATACCTATTGGTGAGGTAAACAGATTAGTAAATGCCTTCAAGGCTGGTGCCCTTTCAGTTAACCCGGAAATTAAGACCAAGATTGCCTATATCGGAGGTTGGTTTGATCCTCCCAAAGCAAAAGAAGCTGCTTTAGCCCAGATTGAAG
>CAZBNF010000130.1:0-3093 GCA_964493115.1 uncultured Planctomycetia bacterium
GATATAAATAAGAGAGCGAGGTTTTCTTCTTTTTTTAATTTTAATAGCAGCCGAAGCATTTGCGCCTGAACAGGCAGGTCAAGTGAAGATAAAGGTTCATCACAAATAAGGAGCTTCGGCCCTGTCGCAAGGGCTCTTGCGATGTTTACGCGCTGACGCTGGCCGCCTGAAATCTCATGCGGAAATCTGCTAAGCATGTCATATCCCAAGCCTACTTTTTTAATAAGCGCTCTTGCGTTCTGGGGAAGGGTCCTTTTTAAATAGCTTTTATGTATCATAATAGGCTCAGCCAGGCTCTGCTCGATGGTCATCTTAGGGTCAAGGCTTGCTAAGGGGTCCTGAAATATGATCTGGACCTTTTGCCTGAATTTTTTAAGTTTTGCCTTTTTAAGCCTGAATATATCTTCACCCCTGTATAGAACTTTACCGCTGCTGGGGCTTATAAGGGCACAGATTATCTTCGCGAGGGTGGTCTTCCCGCAGCCTGATTTTCCGATAACACCAATAGCCTCTCCATAATCAATCTTAAAGCTTATTGGCTTTAATGCCTCTACCTTATCGAAATTTTTTGATACATTTATAACTTCTATCATTTAATATTTTCCGGCATAGAAAGAACGAGGAGTTTTGTATATTCGTGCTTAGGAAATCTAAATACCCTATCAGCAGAACCTGTCTCAACAATCTTCCCATCATGCATAACCGCTACTTCATCCGCTATGTCTTTTACGATACGGATATTATGCGTTATAAATAAAATAGAAAGCGATAAATCCCTGCGCAAGGACAATAATAAGTGTAATATCTCTCTTTCTGTGTCAACATCTAACGCTGTGGTTGGCTCATCCGCTATTATAAGTTTTGGCCTTGTCGCTATGGCCATTGCTATCATGGCGCGTTGTTTCATACCGCCTGAAAGCTGATGCGGATATGATTTATAAACGCGCCGCGCATCATCTAATCTCGCCTGTTTAAGCGAGGCCAGGGTAAGTGATTTCGCATTCTTCTTTGCGGCTATCTTGTGCGCAAGCAATGTCTCATCTATCTGCTCTCCTATTGTAAATACAGGGTTTAATGATGAAGCAGGTTCCTGAAATATATATGATATCTTTTTCCCTCTTACATCACGGAGCTCTTCTTCGGAAAACTTTAATATATTTTTATCCTCAAGCATAACAGAGCCGTGCTTGATCATGCCGTCTTTTGTATCGATAAGCCTGGTCATGGCAAGGCCAAGGGTGGTCTTGCCACAGCCTGATTCACCCACAAGCGCAAAAACAGAATTATCAGGTATCTTTAAGCGCACGTTATCAACTGCTATGAATTCTGTGGCCCTGGATTGTTCACGGCCCGCATAATAACAAACTGTCAGATCATTTATATTTATCATCTTTTTTTAGGGTCAAAGCGTTCTCTCAGGCCTTCGCCGAGCAGGTTATAACCTAATACAGTTATTAATATAAAAATCCCCGGAAATAGCATTGGCCACCAGCACACGCCCAACGAGGCCTTTCCTTCCATAAGTATATTGCCCCAGCTGGGTGTCGGGGGCTGCACTCCTAATCCTAAAAAGCTTAATGACGATTCTAAAAGAACAGCGCCCGCGACCCCTAATACAGCGCTCACCAAAACAGGCGCTATAGCATTGGGGATAAGATGCCTTATTATTATCCTCATATCACTTGCCCCTAAAGCCTTAGAGGCGAGGATAAACTCCCTTTCCTTTAAGCTTAAAATCTCTGCCCTTATAAGACGGGCAACACCCATCCAGCCAGTTATGCCTATTATCACCATTATATTAAAAATACCCGGTTCGAGCATCGCGACAACAGCAAGTATGAGAAAAAACGACGGAAAACACAGCATTATATCAACAAATCTCATAAGGATGGTATCTGCTATACCGCCATAATAACCTGCTATTGAGCCAATTGTTACGCCGATTATCAACGCTATTGCTATAGCGATAAAACCTATGGACAAAGAGATTCTGCCTCCATATATTATCCTGCTAAAAAGGTCTCTTCCGAGATAATCTGTCCCGAATATATGGGCCCCTGATGGAGCCAGCAGCGCTTTTTCTATATTTATAGCTGTGGGGTTATAAGGAGCGATAACAGGCGCCAGCAAAACCATAAAAGTCAATATACCCACCACCACTGCCCCAAACAGCATAAGCTTATTTTCCATACCTTATCCTCGGGTCTGCCAATGAATATGATATATCAGCCAACAAATTCCCTATAAGTGTCAGGAACGCTCCAACGACAAGTATAGCCATTATAACAGGGTAATCTCTTCCCATAACAGATTCATAAAATAGCCTGCCCATGCCGGGGATACCAAATATTGATTCAAATATAACGCTTCCGCCTATAAGCCCGGGCACAGAAAGCCCTAATATCGTTATAACCGGTAATATCGCGTTTTTAAGGGCATGTTTATATACAACTGTCTTCTCATCAAGCCCTTTGGCACGCGCTGTTCTTATATAATCCTTATGAAGGACCTCCAGCATATTATTTCTGATATATCTGCTCATACCGGCAAGCCCTCCAAAACATGACACAAAAACCGGAAGCACAAGATGCCTTGATACATCAAGGGTTTTTCCTAAAAAAGATAAGCTGTCAAAATCAAGCGATACAATGCCCTGTACGGGGAGCCAGCCTAAGTTTATCCCAAAAAATGAGACGAGCATTAATGCCAGCCAGAATCCCGGCATTGCAAAACCAATAAAAACAAAAACTGTCATGGAGCGGTCATAAAGGCTGTTGCTTCTTACAGCGCTTGTCACGCCAATTGGTATTGCTATCAGTAATATTAAAATTACTGAAAGTATGTTTATAAGAAGTGTAACAGGTATGCGCTCGGCAATCTTTACTATAACCCTCTGCCCGTCCCTGTATGATGTCCCGAAATCAAGCATTACAATTCGCCTAACCCAATCCAGGTACTGCACATAAACGGGCCTGTCAAGCCCATATTGCGCTATAAGTTTTTCTCTTGCCTGGAAAGAAACCTTGGGGTCAAGCGTTGTCATACTCTCAACAGGGCTTCCTGGGGCAAGGTGAATCACCGCAAAGGATATTA
>CAZBNF010000131.1:0-3087 GCA_964493115.1 uncultured Planctomycetia bacterium
TTGGCCTATCATGAAGGCAGAGATAATAGGCATAGGAACGGAAATACTGCTTGGGGAGATTGTAAACACTAATTCCGCACTTCTCTCGAGAAAGCTGGCCGGGATAGGCGTGGATGTATACTATCATAGCACTGTTGGTGATAACAAAAAAAGACTTTACGAGTTCATAAAAACTGCCCTGAAAAGATCTGATATCGTCATTACAACAGGCGGATTGGGACCTACTATAGATGATGTCACGCTTGAGACAGTAGCAGAGGTACTCGAAAAACCGCTTATACTGGAAAAAGGAATTGCCGATCTAATCGATGCGCATTTCAAAAAACGCCATATAAAGATGCCACAAAACAACTTACGGCAGGCATATATACCAAAAGGGGCAACATGGCTGCGTAATAATATCGGGACAGCACCCGGTTTAGTAATAAAGATTGGTAGAAAATCGTTTATTGCCCTTCCGGGGCCTCCTCGTGAAATGATTCCCATGTTTGATTCATATGTTTTGCCATATCTGAAAAAGCAAAGCAAAAACAAGGCCGTGATATTATCACGTACATTAAAAACAACAGGGCTTGCCGAATCGCAGCTACATGATAAGATAAAAGGATTTATGCGCTTATCGGGCGACACTACTGTTGGCATATACGCGCATCCTGGGCAAGTAGATCTCAAGATAACTTCTAAAGCAAGCAATTCAATCGCTGCAAAAAGAAAAATAAACTCTATAGAGAAAAAAATACGTAGGAGGCTGGGCAGGCTGATATTTGGCGTCAACAGCCAAACGCTGGAAGAAAATACGCTTAAACTTTTCCGGAAAAAAACAATAGCCATAGCAGAGTCCTGCACAGGCGGGCTTATCACAAGCAGGATTACAGATGTACCGGGCGCGTCAAAAAACCTTTTATGCTCTATAGTCGCGTATTCAAACAGGTCAAAAATGGAATTATTACACGTTTCATACTCAACGCTAAAAAAGCATGGTGCTGTAAGCGGACAAACCGCAAAGGCCATGGCCGTTAATATAAGAAATCTCTCAGGTGCTGATATTGGGATATCGACAACAGGAATAGCGGGCCCTGCCGGCGCTACAAATAAAAAACTCGTGGGACTTGTATATATAGCGTTTTCAACCAAACTGAAAACGGTCGTAAAAAAATATCATTTTACAGGAACAAGAGAGATTGTAAAATTCTGCGCAAGCCAGTCAGCACTCAACACGCTTCGTCTTTACCTATTAAGATGAGGGCATTTATCGCCATACCATTACCTGATAATACTCATAAAGAGCTATCTTTATTGCAAGACAGATTGCGAAAATCTAACGCAGATATCAAATGGACTAATCCTGCCGATATACATATTACATTAAAATTTTTAGGCGATATCGACGAGAAGGCAATGAGCTTGATAGCGCAAGCTGTCAGAGATACTAGCAAGCAGCATACCAGCTTTGATATCTCTATAGCAAAGGCAGGGGCATTCCCCAGCCCTTCACGCCCTCAGACTATTTGGGCAGGAATTCATGAGGATAGGCCTGCGTGTATAATTTTACAAAAACAAATTGAGCTCTGCGCAGAAAAATCAGGCATCAAAAAAGAGGGGAGGTCATTTTTCCCTCATCTAACGCTTGGAAGGGTGCGCTCTCAAAAAAACAAACAAGCGCTCATAAAAATACTGGAAAAAGAAAAGGATTTTAGTATAACGACTAAAATCCCTGTTACAAAGGTGGTGCTTTTCTCTTCCCTGCTCACTTCGCAAGGGCCTATATATTCATCACTGGAAGAATTCCCTCTGCTTGGAGCTTGTTGAGTGCAAAAAGTATCAATATAGTATATATAGCCGCTATAATATCATCAAACATAACAGCTTTACCGCCTGAAAACCGCTCTACTCTTCTTGCTGGCGCTGGTTTTATAATATCAAAAAATCTAAAAACCAAAAATCCGGCCGCCAGCATCAGCCAATCGGGTTTTATAAACATAAACACCAGGCACATGGAGGCAATTTCATCTATTACAATTTTCCTTGAATCCTTTTCGGCAAATAGCCCCTCAGCCCTGCCTGAAACCATAAAACCTATAACAAACAAAATGACCGTTGATAGCACAAACACTGAAGGATATCGATAAAGCAGAATATACATAACAACACCCCAGATGCTGCCAACAGTACCAGGGGCTATGGGAGAATAGCCTGCGCCAAATCCGCTTGCTATCAGTTTCACTAGCAACTTCATCTAAACAGCCTTCTGTTTTTAGAAATATATGAAGCACCCGATACAAGAGTAAGCGCTACAGTAATAAGTATTAGCATGAAAATCAGGCTTCTAGATACCGCATCCGCTTTTTCTGTCCAAAAATCACAGCCAGAACCATATTGCCTTATTATAAGGTATATAAGAATAAAAAACACAGTAACCACCTGCGAGACTGTCTTATGCTTGCCTGCGCGGGAGGCAGCAACAATATGCCCTTTTATTATACCTAATATCCTTAAACCCAATATGATAAATTCCCGGAAAATTATTATTAAAACAGTCCATGCAGGGATAAGTTTCATCTCAACGAAGGCTAAAAAAGCCGCTAAAATAAGTATCTTATCGGCAATAGGATCCATAAACTTTCCAAAATCAGTGATAAGCCCTCTTTTCTTGGCAATCGCTCCGTCTATATAATCCGTAAATGAGGCAACGGCAAAAACAATAAGCGCTGCAATCTTGCCATAAGGCCATCGTGTAAAAAGAAAAAACATAAACACAAAGGTAAGCCCTATGCGTGATAATGTAAGTTTATTTGGCAGATTCATAACTATTTTCCTAATCTTTTTTTTAGGAACGGTTCTCAAGCACGCCTGCCTGCCGGTAGGCAGGAGTACTCGTGCTTGAGAACCGTTCCTAAGCATTTCCGACTAAATCGTACTCGAGCGTGTCGGTTATTTTCACTTTTACAAAAACTCCGGGCTTTAAGTGTTTTTTCGATTTTATATGCACAATGCCGTCCACTTCAGGCGCGTCATACTGCGTGCGCCCCACATAAGTACCTTTTTCTCCTTGTTCTTCCACAAGGACTTCAAGCGCCTTGCCCAGAA
>CAZBNF010000132.1:0-3071 GCA_964493115.1 uncultured Planctomycetia bacterium
CTGCCTTGCTCCAACTTCAATAATTGCAAACATTAATATAATCCTCCGATTTTATATATTAAGAAATGTGGATGATAAGTATAACATATAATATAATAAATGGCAAGCGGAATTTATGGAAAAAACAGGAACAGGCTACTATTTTCTTATAGGGTACTCTCAAAAAGAAAATAGTAGCCTGTCCCTGTTTTTACTTTATCTTAGCTTCTTCTACATGGAGCGTGTCATCAGATACCACTGATATACGGCGCCTGAAAAGCCGCTTGAGATTATCTATAGCAGGCGCATCCTGGTTTACCAGGCGTTGAGCAATTCGCGGGTGTACACAAACTTCAATAACCTGTTTTTTACGATTAGACTTAATAAAGCTCCTTAACTTCCTTAATACAGACGTAACCATTGCCTCATCTGATTTCACCATACCTTTTCCCTGGCAGTAAGGGCAGTTTTCATAAGAAACGCTCTCTAGGCTCTTTCTTACCCTCTGGCGCGTCATTTCAACTATGTTTAATTCTGAAAATGATATTATATTGGTCCTTGCCTTGTCTTTCTTAAGGGCATTCTGCAGAATGGATAAGGCCTCTTTGCGCCTGCCTGAGGATTCCATATCAATAAAATCTATTATCACTATACCGCCGATATCCCTTAATCGCAACTGGCGGGCAATTTCTTCAGCAGCTTCCTTGTTTACCTTAAATATCGTATCTTCTAAGTTTCTCTTTCCCGTAAAACGGCCGCTATTTACATCAATTGCTATCATACCCTCTGTCTGCTCAATGGTGATATAGCCTCCGCATTTTAAGAAAATCTTTCTCTCAAAAAGCTTGTCTATCTCTTTTTCCACATTGTGCTTTTCAAAAAGCGGGACATTATCATTATGAAAATTTATTTTATTGCGATACTTAGGGACAATTCTCTGGGTGAATGCCTTTAAACGCTTGAATTCCTGTTTCTCATCCACAACAACAGATAATGTATCCTGATTTAAAAAATCTCTTATTATCTTAAGACCTAAATCCAGCTCTTCAAACAAAAGCGCCGGGGCCTTTTCTTTTTTAGAGGCCTTATTTATCCTGTTATAGGTATCTAAAAGATAGCTAACATCGCGCAAGAAGTCCCTTTTGTCGCAGCCCTCGGCCGCTGTCCTTGCCACCAACCCCATGTCCTCGGGAAGTTTTATCTCATTAAGAATAGTTTTTATTCTCAGGCGCTCTTTATCATCTTTTATCTTCCGCGATACACCATGCCGCCTTGATGTGGGCATAAGCACTAAGTATCTGCCGGGAAGTGAAATATGTGTCGTAAGCCTTGCGCCTTTTGTGCCTAAGGACTCTTTTTCAACCTGTACAAGCACTTCCTGGCCCTTCTTTACTATATCGCTTATTTTGGTATGATGATTACGGTGTTTTTTTGCTTTTTCCTTGGGCAGGGGCTCTGCGTCTTCATCATCAATATCCTGAGGTATAATATCATCGACATAAAGAAAACCGTTTTTACCTAACCCGAAATCCACGAAGGCAGCGCCCATTCCATTTAATACGGATGTGATAACGCCTTTGTACACATTTCCAACTATTCTTTTTTCAGCGATTCTTTCAACAAAGTACCATTCAAGTTTTTTATCGTGCAATATAGCTACACGCCTTTCTCCTGCCTCTATATTTATTAATATGTCTTGCATGTATGCTCTTTCTTTTAATTTCTTTTAAAGCCCGTTTCTTGAGCATGGGTACCCCTGCCTACCGGCAGGCAGGCGTGCTCAAGAAACGGGCTTGGTAACTATGCCTTCGGGAAGTTCATGGTTGAGGCGTTTTACGAAAGTCTCTTTATCCACGAGCTCTTCGAGTACAAACTCTGCCTGTTGGTCTTTTGCCTCTATGCCGAGCTTTAGGGCATTATTTACACGCACAACAGGGCGTGGATTAAAACCCTTGGTAAGATAAAGCTTAAAACCTGCCCTCCTTAGTGCCCTGTGAAATAATCTCATAAGATCCAGGTGGGATATGTAGCGCATGAGGCCTGTTTTATTAAATAGAACAGAGTGGGTAAACTTCATATTTAGCGATACACCATCTCTTCAGGATCCTTGACATCAAAAAAATCCTGTATGGTCTTATCCATAAGAGGCTTATCATTTACTTCTTCGGTAACAAGCCTTACTGTAACAAATATAAGCAGGTCTTTTGTATTTATTGTATCTTCTTTATACTTAAACAACTCACCCACCAATGGTATATCTCCTAAGAATGGGACCTTTTTATCCACCTTTACCGTTTCATTTTCACGCAGGCCGCCTATGACTATGGTTTGACCATCTTTTATCATTACTTGAGTCTCTGCTGTCCTTGTTGTAAAACGAGGCACCATCATAGGATCAGTTGTTGTACCAAAATTATCCCAGTCTGCAAGAACTCCGCTTACCTCAGGCTTTAGGTCTACTACTATATCCCCTGCATCATTTATATGCGGAGTAACAGTAAGTATTATGCCTATATCTTTTTCAGAATAGCCTGTGACTTCCATTTTTCCTGTCTGGTCATTTCTTTCATAGGTTGGTATATTAAATATCTGGCCTACAACCATTTTTGCTTCTTTGTTATTAAGCGTAGTAATAGTAGGATTTGAGATAACGCTTGTACCTGTCTTTTCATTTAAAAGTTTTAATGCAGCCTGTAATTGAGTAAAATCCAATGTGCCAAAAGTAAAAGACCCGACGCTTGGAAGAATAGATGCGCTAGTAGGGATAGGGAATGTCCCTGGAAGATATGGCTTCAGGGATTCGTTTGTGTTGCTCCTTGAAAAGGGAAGCCTGTCCTTTTCAAATGGAAAGGTTGTAGGCCTTGCAGAACCTGATGCGCTAATCTCCACTGTCCAATCTATACCAAGCTCATCATCTTTATCAAGTCTCGCCTCTATAACTCTTGCCTCTATTGCTACCTGAGGAGTGCGCTTATCAAGCCTGCTTACAACGGTTCTTACTTTATAGAGATTGGTGGGGATATCTGTGACTATCAGCGTATTTGTCCTTTCATCATATTTTATCCTGCCCCTGCTTGTAATAGTGGCCTCTA
>CAZBNF010000133.1:0-3049 GCA_964493115.1 uncultured Planctomycetia bacterium
AATGTCTTTCGAAAGGATAAAATAGAGAGATCATTGTCCAGCGAGCAGGCGCTTAAGAATTCCCCGGATAAAAAAGATAGTTTTTTCAAAGTCCCCAGGATCATAGAATAAGATGCAGGAATATTGTAAACTTTCAGCCAATCAGCTAAAAGAAGATATTGCCAGCAAGAATATAAAAGCTGCTGATATCGCATCTTCTCTTATTTTCCGTTATGATAAGGTAGAACCTAAGATAAATGGCTTTGCACATTTTGATAAAGAGATATTATTAGGGCGTGCAGATACTATAGATAAAGATCCTAAAGGTCCAAAAAATTCCCCGCTGAACAAGGTCCCAGTTGTTATAAAAGATAATATCTGCGTAGAGAACGAACTTACTACCTGCGCATCAAAGATACTTGATGGCTTCAGGCCCCCGTATGATGCTACAGTTGTCGCTAAGCTTAAATCTTCAGGCGCATTGCTGGCTGGCAAGGCAAACATGGATGAATTTGCGTTTGGTTCATCGTGTGAGACATCCTGCTATGGCCCTACAAAAAATCCTTATGATCTTAATAGGATACCAGGAGGTTCAAGTGGAGGTTCAGCAGCATTAGTTGCGGCAGATGAGACAGTGCTTGCCCTTGGATCAGATACAGGAGGATCTATCAGACAACCTGCCGCATTATGCGGCGTTGTTGGAATGAAGCCCACATATGGCAGAGTATCCAGATACGGCCTGATAGCATTTGGCTCGAGTCTTGATCAGATAGGCCCGATCACAAAAGATGTAACAGATTCTGCCATCCTGCTTAGTGTTATTTCTGGTTATGATCCGATGGACTCAACATCTGTCGATATCTCTGTGCCAGATTATACAAAGTCTCTCGCGGAAGATGTAAAAGGCTTGAAAATAGGCCTGCCAAGAGAGTATTTTATCGAAGGCCTGGATAAAGATGTCAAGGAGAGAGTCTCTGCTGCCATTTCTGTATTAAAGGAACTTGGAGCGGAATTTATAGAGATATCATTACCGCATACAGAATATGCAGTAAGCGTTTATTATATTGTGGGATGCTCAGAAGCATCTTCAAACCTTGCGCGCTTTGATGGTGTTCAATATGGATCAAGAGAAAATAGAGACTCACTAATGGATATGTATAAGGCCACCAGAAAAAGAGGTTTTGGCCCTGAAGCGAGAAGGAGAATAATACTTGGTACTTACAGCCTAAGTAGCGGATATTATGACGCGTATTATCTTAAAGCTCAGAAGGTAAGGATGCTTATAAAGAACGATTTTGATGAAGCTTTCAAAAGATGCGGCCTTATACTTACCCCGACCTCACCTACTCCTGCTTTTAAGATCGGAGAGAAGATAAAAGATCCGCTCTCAATGTATCTCTCAGATATATTTACAATCCCAGCAAACCTTGCGGGTATACCGGCAATATCTATACCATGCGGGTACAGCAAAGAGGGCGGTTTGCCTATAGGCTTGCAGCTGATGGCTAAGCATTTTGATGAAGAGACACTGATACGGACTGCTTATACTTATGAACAGAATGCAAACTGGAAAAAGGTAAGGCCTAATCTATGAGTGAGTATTTAACTACAATAGGGCTTGAGATACACCTGCAGCTTGCTACAAAGACAAAGGCGTTTTGTGGCTGTCAGAATAAGTTTGGACAAAGCCCCAATACAGCTGTATGCCCTGTATGTCTTGGCTTCCCCGGGTCTTTGCCAGTATTAAACAAAGAGTATTTTCTGTGCGCTATAAAGGTAGCCCTTGCGTTAGATTCAGAAGTTGCGGAAAAAATGAAATTTGACAGAAAAAACTATTTTTATCCTGATCTGCCTAAGAATTATCAGATCTCGCAGTATGATATGCCATTGTCTAAAGGCGGTTTTATTGAAATTACTATAGATAATGCTGTAAAGAAAATCGGCATTACAAGAGTTCATATGGAAGAGGACGCGGGCAAGCTTATCCATGACGAGAAAGAACCTTTTAGCTATGTTGATTACAATAGAACAGGGACCCCTTTGCTTGAGATAGTAAGTGAACCTGATATAGCCTCGCCAGATGAGGCATACTCTTATCTTGTGTGCCTTAAATCAGTATTAAGCTACCTTGATGTTTCAGACTGCAATATGGAGGAAGGTTCTCTTCGCTGCGACGCGAATATCTCCATAAGGCCAAAACAGCAAAAAGAGCTTGGCACAAAGGTGGAATTGAAAAATATGAACAGTTTTAAAGGCGTAAAGCGCGCACTTGAATATGAACAGAAGAGACAGCTTGAGACGATATTAGCAGGGGAGAAGATTGTGCAGGAGACACGGCTTTGGAACGAAGATAAGAAAAGAACAGAACCCATGAGGACAAAAGAAGAGGCCCATGATTACAGGTATTTCCCTGATCCCGACCTTGCTGATTTTACCATCAGCCGGGATATTGTTGATAAAATAAGAGAGTCTTTACCAGAGACGCCGCAGGTCAAGTGTAACAGATTTAAAGATGAATATAATCTTTCAGAATACGATGCTTCAGTCCTTGTGATGGATAAGCCTCTGTCAGATTTTTTTGAAGCCTGCGTGAAGTTGTACGCGAAACCAAAATACATCGCGAATTGGCTTATAGGAGAATTGCAGTCATACCTTAACGAGCATAACTCTGAATTTAAGCTTCTAAGTATAACCCCGCGGCACTTAACAGAAATGATAGAACTTATAGATAAAGGCGTTATAAACAATAAACTAGCCAAAGATATTTTAAAGGAAATCCTGTCCACCGGTAAGACCGCGGGAAATATCGTAAAAGAAAAAGGCATTTCTCAGATAACAGACAAATCCGCTATCCAGCAGCTTGCGTATGAAGTTTTAAAGGAAAACCCAAAAGTCAGGGACGACTACGTTTCAGGGAAAAAGAACGCATTGGGTTTCTTAGTAGGCCAGCTTATGAAAAAAACCCAAGGCAAGGCTAACCCTGCTATTGCAAACCAGGTGCTTAAACATATTATTGAAAAAGATAAGACATGAGACGGCCGAGGTTGTTTGTAAAATTATTGCTTCTGTC
>CAZBNF010000134.1:0-3025 GCA_964493115.1 uncultured Planctomycetia bacterium
TATTTCTATTAGATTCATCATCGTTGTTCCTTTTTACAACAATTGTAGTAAAAACTTACAACAATGTCAAGGAAAAAATCTAATTTTATCTTCTCATATTACGCGGCCTGGCCGACCGATCTTTCTGTAAGCCTTTTTTTGGCTATGGATGATATGGGGATGGGCATAGTCACAGCTTGTTCCGGTACGACTTCAACTACCTTGTTATCGTAATACACGGCTCTCCATGACCCATCTTTACCCTTAATTAGAATACCTGTATTCCTTCCCTTGCCATAAAGATGTATCATGTTCACATCGATAGCACGCCCTTTCGGAGTCCACCTGATACGCCTGCCTTCCTTGTGGCCTACTATCTGAGGAAGAAGAAACCTTTCATCAACTAACGCTATTTCGTCATCAAAATCTGCCCAGAATATACCTCCCGGTTCATATCCAGGCTGCCCTCTTTTTTTCGGACCGAAATGTGCGTTGCCCCTGTTAAATATCATGTCGCTAAAATCGTCATTCCTGACTGCTTCGATAAGCCTTCTGTTTAGCTCTTGCGCTATCTCTGCAAGTGATATAATACTGCTATCCATGTTAACCGCATAAGCGATATCTTCGCTGGTAATATTATCAGGGTTCTTTTGTAAATATATTGCCAGCTCTCTTATGAAATTGGGTTTTAATTGCCTGACAATATTAGCGGTTATGTGTGGCAGAATACCTCCGTGGATAACTATCTTATCCGCAAGGGCATGAGCAGCCTTTATGCGGCCGGCCAGGATATCCTGCCGTACCATATCTATAACTTTTCTTGTTGAATTATCAGGCGGCGCTTCTACGCCACGCAGATATTCAAGCTCATGATTTCCTAAAAGCTGGAAACTGTTTTTATTGTTTTCCATAAGAGACTTTAAATAGGAATACGTGCTTACAGGGTCATAGCCCCTGTCAACCAGGTCACCTACATGTCCGAATGTTATATCATCAAAAAGCAGTCTGTCTTCACTATAAGTTGCTCCCTTATGCGTTAGACCTGTTTCATGTAAAGATTCTCTAAGGCCTCTGAAATCCGCGTGTGTGTCACCAACAATAACAATCTCAGGAGTGCTGCTTAATTCAGCAACCGATGTCTCTACTTCTAAAACAACATTACCATGAGGAATTTCCGCGTAATGGCCTGTGCTTTGGCTGACATTTGTGAAGGCTGTCTGCGCATTTGTTGAAAATCTTGCGGTAAATTCATATCTGCCAGGATAAAAAGGTTTTATCCTGGCTGAAAACAAATAATTGTCTCCTTCGCTGTGCAGAAACTCCAAAGGATAAAGCGCATGCCAGTTTTTTGAGTGCAGGTTTGTCCATATGCATGCAGATATATTTGTAGCAAGCAGGGGGTCATTGGCGGCATCTTTCAACCTTACCCTCACATACATCTTTACCTCATCTCCTCTTTTGATCTTGATGGTCTTCCCTGAAATAGCCCCATCAGATGTGGTGACATCGCCTGCCCATAAAATCTCATGACTGCCTATATCAGAGTGCAGGCAATCAAAAAGGCCATCTATGGTAAAAGCCTCCAGCTGAGAGATTTTACCTGCTAATTGCAGTCTCCACTTGGCCCAATCTCTTATATTCCACTTTAAAACAGCTACCTGCGCGCCTATTATCAGGCGGTTTACCAAATAAAACGGTAATATCTTTGCCAGATACTCTTTGTCAATTTTTGACTCTGCGGTATATTCCTCAATAAACACACCAATAAGATGCCTTGCATGGCTGATAAGCAAAGGATTGTTTTTTCTTGCATCAATATAACCTAATATTATATTGGCCACTTCTTTTGCCCTGGAATCATACTGACCAAACTCCGCGTCTATAAGGGCTTCAACATATCCTGTCTCCGGATCGACAAATATATTCCAGGGAAGATAATCGCCGTGGTTGTATACCAAATCTTCATCTGCGGCGGTATAGATAAACTTTTCCAGGTAACCGGGGCTTAGAAGATCACTGAAGCCATAATTTTTCAGCTGGGCCAAAGCGCTCTCTACATCTTCTACTATACCCTGAAGGTTTTCTTCGCCTACTTTACGGCTTACGGATTCAGCGTCTGTATTATGAATACGGGCTATGTTCCTGGCCGATGATCTTACGGATGCCTCTATCTGCTGCAATGTCGCATCTGGTGACTGCATAAAAATAAACTGGTCCACCAGGCGCGTACTTTCAAGGTTCTGGATGATAAAGGCATGCGCGTTATCATCAAAATAAAACAGCCTAGGGCTTGCCATGGGGTTTATATTTTCATAGAAATGCTTTTCTTTTATATATCCCCCGTTTGGAACAAGGTATATCTTGACTATGTATTTTCTATCACGCGTTGTAAAGACCATCCTTGTATCTGTATCAAGAAGTGTGATGACTGTTGATTGTGTTATAAATTCACTTATGCTCAATCTTCCCGCACCATAGGCCCCGATAAGTCCTACTATGCGGGATAAATCTTCATCAGAAGTATCCGATTTCAGATCAAGGTCTACCTGGGAAGAGCCTGCGCTTGAAGAAACAGCTACTGAGGCTGGTCTTAAGGTCTCCTTGCTCAACAGATTAGAGGAGTATACTTCTGCTAAACCGCTTACATTACTTAAAGCAAAACATATTATTATAAATAGTTGTAGATATTTTTTTAACATAATATTACAAACCTCTGCCATAGACATGGTAAATGATCTCAAACTAAAGATTAATTAGTTAATTTTAGTTTTATAAAAGTATTTAATATTATACCAAATTGCCAGGCTTTGTCAATAAAATTATGGTGTTTTTGAATTTTTATCTGTAATTGGTGAAATTAAGCGGGATGGGGAAATCCATTGCCCTTATATGGGTAATGACGGTCTGCAGGTCATCTTTTTTAGCAGAAGAAACCCTTACCTTTTCTCCTTCTATCTGAGACTGGACTTTTAGGCCAAGGCCTTTTATTGCAGCTACAATCTCTCTTGCCCTGTCCTTTGGTATGCCTGTTGATATCTCGGCAATC
>CAZBNF010000135.1:0-2980 GCA_964493115.1 uncultured Planctomycetia bacterium
CGATGAATTATATATGCAAGAAGCGCTTAAGCAGGCAGAGCGCGCCTTTTCAGAAGACGAGGTACCTGTTGGGTGTGTTATAGTTTATGAGGATAAGGTAATAGCACGAGCCCACAATCAGGTTGAAACCCTTAAAGACCCCACCGCTCATGCAGAGATGATAGCAATTACTCAAGCGGCCTCTTTTTTAAACAGTAAATGGTTGCAAGGCTGTGCTGTCTATGTTACAATAGAGCCTTGTCAGATGTGCGCGGGGGCATTGATTCTTGCCCGTATAAAAAGGCTTGTATTTGGTGCGGATGATCCTAAGACAGGCGCGTTCGGTTCTGTCTGCGATATCCTTAAATCTAAAAATATTAATCATTGTTTTGATGTTACACGCGGTATAAAAAGCCAGGAAAGTTCTTTTATTATCTCAGAATTTTTTAAGAAAAAACGCCAGCTGTAATTTATATTCACTTGTCACGGAGGGGTGGCTGAGTGGTTGAAAGCAGCTCACTGCTAATGAGTTGTCCTGGGAAACTGGGACCCTGGGTTCAAATCCCAGCCCCTCCGCCATATGCAATGAACCATTAACAATTAATCATGAACTAAATAACCCATGTCATATTTAGTCTTTGCCAGGAAACCATTCGCATTAGAGCATTGTCTTAGTAAGGTTCCCTGGCAGTAATCAGGAGAATATACATGTCGTATCTTGTTTTTGCCAGGAAATGGCGCCCGCAGGTTTTTGATGATATAATAGGCCAGGAACATATCACAACTACCCTGCAAAATGCAATCAAGCAGGACAGGGTTGCCCACGCGTACATTCTATGCGGGCCCAGAGGCATAGGAAAGACCACAACCGCGCGTATATTCTCAAAAGCGTTAAATTGTGAAAAAGGGCCAAAGCCCCACCCTTGTAATAAGTGTGCCTCCTGTAAAGATATAACAGCATCAAGAAGCGTTGATGTTATTGAGATAGATGGCGCTTCAAACCGTGGCATAGATGAGATAAGGAATCTTAAGGAAAGCGTAAAGTTTTTGCCCCAAAGCGGAAGGTTTAAGATATACATTATCGACGAAGTTCATATGCTTACAACTGAAGCGTTTAACGCGCTTCTTAAAACCCTCGAAGAGCCCCCCGCGCATGTAAAGTTTATATTTGCTACAACCGCTGCTTATAAGGTAATACCTACGATACTATCGCGCTGTCAAAGGTTTAATTTCAGGCGATTGTCCTCTCAGGATATAGTAAAAAAACTAGAGCAGATTGCGAAAAGTGAAAATATAACAATTGATGAGCAGGTACTGTTTAATATTGCCAGGCAGGCCTCAGGGTCTATGAGAGATGCTGAATCTATTATGGATCAGTTAGCGACATATTGTAAGAATAAGATTACCACAGAAGACGCAAACAGTATGCTCGGGCTTATAGAGCAGGACATGCTGCATACATTCACTAGGCATATAATAGATAAGGATACCGCGTCTGCTATCAAATTTATAAATGCAATAACAGATGAGGGTATAGACCTGAATCAGTTTGTTTTAAGCCTTATTGAATATTTCAGGAATGCGATGTTTATAAAGGAAGGAAAAGACCTCTATCCTATTATCGACCTTACTGAGGAGGAAATAAAGAGGATATCCGCCCAGGTCCAGCCGCTTACCAGGGAGGATATATTGTATGCGCTGTATAGCATGATAAATACCAGTAACAGCATGCGAACGCATTCAATGCCTAAGATTGCTTTAGAGCTTATGGCAATAAAATTAAGCCAGAAAGATTCTATAGTATCTCTTAATGAAATAACCAGCAGGTTAAGCAGCATGGAAAAAAACAACACAAATAACTTTGCAGCTGGTTTCAAGCCACGGCAAGAAAAAGAAAATTGCACGCAGATTAATACTCCAGAGCCTGATCTTGCGGTAGCCCAAAACTTAGACAATGATTTAGAGCCCCGCCCGGAACTCTATCATGTTAGAGAGGCATTGGCGCAGGCTATAAAAAATATAAAACAGGAAAAGATATATATAGCCTCATGCCTTGAGGAGGGCAGGCTTGTTGATTTTAAAAATAATACTGTTACATTCGCGTTTTTAAAGAAGAATACATTTCACAAGGAAAGCCTTGAAAAGCCGCAGAACAGGGAGCTTATAGAGGTTAATTTTTCAAAAATTCTTTCCGCAAAGATAAAAGTTGAATTCATGTTAACCGATGATAGCGCTAGTGCGGAAGGCGCCACAGGAAAGGATATATCTAAAAATTCGAAACCATCGCTAAGCCCTCTAAAAAAGGTATTATCTGACCCTATCATAAAAACTGCCCTTGATATATTTGATGGCAGCATCATGAAATTTTTCTGATGGAAAAATATACTAAGTCAATGTCCAAGCTTATACATGGCTTAAAAAAGATGCCAGGGGTGGGGCCTAAGAGCGCGGAGCGCATGGCATTTCATATATTGCGGCTTTCACATGCAGAGGCAAAATCTTTAGCTTATTCAATATTAAAGGTTAAAGAGTCTATAAAGTTTTGCAGTATATGTGGCAATCTAAGCGAAGAAGACGCATGCGCAATATGCGATAATCCCCAAAGGGATAAAAGTATAATATGCGTTGTTGAGCAGCCCACGGATATCATTTCAATAGAAAAGTCAGGCGCGTTTAGCGGGGTGTACCATGTGCTCGGAGGCTCACTTTCTCCATTAGATGGTGTTGGCCCTGAAAATTTAAGGATAAAAGAGCTTCTCCTGCGCGTTAAAGCGCGTAAGGCCGAGGAGATCATAGTAGCGACTGACTCAGATTCTGAAGGCGAGACAACGGCTTTGTATTTGGCAAAAATTTTAAAAAAAGAAAAGATAAAGGTTACGCGTATAGCATATGGCCTTCCTATGGGATCAAACCTTGAATACGCGGATCAGCTTACCTTGGCAAAGGCGCTAAAAGGAAGACAGGCTTTCTAGCTTACCAGGAACGGTCCTTGAGCACGACA
>CAZBNF010000136.1:0-2951 GCA_964493115.1 uncultured Planctomycetia bacterium
TTTGATGATACCTTGATAGATCTGACTCTGCCGCCTGATAATAGTGCAGCTATAGCATGCATTAATTCATGGCTTAAGACGTATAGGTATGATGGTTTAAATACTACAGCGTGCACTACAAGATAGGATATTATGCCAACTATAAAATATTTCTGCTGATAATATAAAACGATCTGTATCTGGTTTAAGTGTTCATACAGGCTTATAGAAACACCTATACAAATCGGGAGGGCAAGAATACCCAATAAAATCTTTAATATCTTATTAAGCATGTTCGATAGTGCATTATATTTTACTGTGGTTTTGCAATTTTCTTTTTCCCCATATATTTCTGCAATGCCTTGGGAATGTCAACAGAGCCGTCTTTTCTCTGGTAATTTTCTAATATAGCAATGATAAGCCTTGCAAAGGCAACGCCTGAGCCGTTCAGTGTATGCACATATGAAAGTTTTCCTGTTTTTTCATCTTTGAATTTAATGTTACCGCGTCGTGCCTGGAAGCTTTCAAAATTAGAACAGCTTGACACCTCAAACCACAAACCGCTTCCTGCTGCCCATAAATCAATATCATAGCACTTACTGGCTGCAAAGCTTATATCCCCTGTTGACAAGAACTGAACCCTATAGGGCAGTTTAAGCGCTTGTAACACATCTTCCGCGTCTTTAAGGAGTTTTTCAAGTTCATCGAATGAAGTCTCCGGCTTTACGAATTTCACCATCTCAACCTTATCAAATTGATGTACTCTTGAAAGCCCCTTGGTCTCTTTTCCATAAGAACCTGCCTCTCTTCTAAAGCAAGGAGTGTAGGCTGTGTAGCACAACGGGAGATCTTCACTTTTTAACACAGAATCTCTGTGCATGTTTGTAACAGGGACCTCTGCTGTTGGTATAAGAAAAAGATCATCATCTTTTAATCTATACATATCATCTTCAAGCTTGGGAAGCTGGCCTGTTGCTGTCATACTTTGACGATTAACCAATATTGGCGGCCATATCTCTTTATACCCATGTTTCTGAGTGTGCATATCAAGCATAAAATTAATTAATGCCCTTACCATCCTTGCCCCATCACCAATAAAAAGAGAGAACCCTGATCCTGAAAGTTTAGCTGCCTTTGAAAAATCCATGATATTGAGTTTTTCACCTAAATCTATATGATTTAATGGTTTAAACTTAAAATTAGGCAGCTTCCCCCATTCCTTAATTGTCTTATTTGCCGCTGCATTAGGGCCTATTGGTATGCTAAAATGTGGTATATTTGGGATTAACATCATAATATCGCGTACTTTTATGCTTATGTCACCCACTTTTTGGTCTAATTCCTTTATTTTTTGGGATACTGACTTCATTTCTGACAATTTAATACTTGCATCCTTGCCATCTCTTTTTAACGTTGCTATTTCTTCTGATTCCTTATTACGTAAATTCTTAAGTATATCTGCCTCTACTATAAGGTTTCTTTGTTCCTTATCAAGCTGTAGTAATCCATCAATGCTTAAATCCATGTTCCTATTTTTCAATGCCTCTTTTACTTTATCCGGATTTTCTCTTATAAACTTTATATCAAGCATTTTACGCCCTGCCTTTCTATCCTTTGATAACACCTAATGGCCGCATCCTGCATACCTTTTTTGATATGCCGGCTCCAGCTACAGCATCTATTACATCATCTATATCTTTATAAGCACCAGGGGCCTCTTCTGATATGGTCTCTCTTCCGGATGCCATCAGAACTATGCCCTTTTTTTCAAGCTCTTCTCTTACCCTAAAGGCATTATAGCGCTCTGAAGCTGCCTTTCTTGATAAAGCCCTGCCTGCCCCATGGCATGCTGTCCCAAATGTCTCGTTCATTGCAGTCTCTGTTCCAAGCATAAGATATGAATGTGTCCCCATATCCCCTGGTATGATAACAGGCTGGCCGATATCCTTATAGGCTGCGGGAAGTCCTTCCGCACCCGGTGCAAATGCCCGCGTAGCGCCTTTTCTATGGACACACAAAAGTCTTTTTTGGCCATCTACGCTATGTCTTTCAAGCTTTGCTATATTGTGGGCAACATCATATACAAGAAACATTCCAAGCGCCTGAAAGCTTTGCCTGAATATCTTTTCAAACGTAAGCCGCACTAAATGCATAATACATTGCCTGTTATTCCATGCATAATTTGCCGCGCATTTCATGGCCCCAAAATAAAGTTTACCATCTTCTGAATTAAAAGGAGCGCAAGCAAGCTGTCTGTCAGGAACCGTAATATTATATGTAGAAAGTGTATGAACCATCTTTCGCGCATAATCATCGCATATCTGGTATCCAAAACCGCGCGAACCTGAATGTATCATAATAGTAATCTGGCCTTTTGAAAGACCAAATACTGAGGCTGCCCGTTCATCATATATCTCATCTACTGCCTGGACCTCTATAAAGTGGTTGCCTGAGCCAAGCGTACCTGATTGTCTCATCCCGCGTTCATAAGCTCTTTCTGAAACAGCATCAGGATTTGCGCCTTCGATTGCGCCATTTTCTTCTGTGTGTTCTATGTCTGATTCTATGGCATAGCCTTGTGAAAGAGCCCATTTAGAGCCCTTTACAAGGATCTTTTCTTCTTCTTTTGCTGATACTTTAATGTCACCTTTTGAACCAACACCGGCAGGGATATTTTGATAAAGGCCGATTACAAGATCTTTTAGTTTACCCTTTAGATCATCTTCAAAGAGATTTGTTTTTAAAAGCCTGACGCCACAATTCACGTCAAAACCTACCCCCCCAGGCGATATCACACCACCTTTTTCTATATCGGTTGCCGCAACCCCTCCTATACTGAAACCATAACCCCAGTGAATATCAGGCATTGCAAGGGAATATCGGACGATGCCTGGAAGCATGGCAACGTTTGCTACCTGTTGTAAGGCATTATCGTTTTTGATAGAATCAATTAGTTTATCGCTTGCATAAAC
>CAZBNF010000137.1:0-2901 GCA_964493115.1 uncultured Planctomycetia bacterium
TTAAACTGGTTGCGGGGAGAGCCTGCCTGCCGGCAGGCAGGGATTTGGCGCCCTTTGCTCACTTCGTTCGTTTCGGGTCGGCCACTCGCCCTTGAAATTCTCCGATTTGTCGCATTTCAAATCAGGGCTCACTTCAAATCCTCATAGAGAACTGGTTGCGGGGAGAGGATTTGAACCTCTGACCTTCAGGTTATGAGCCTGACGAGCTACCGGGCTGCTCCACCCCGCGATAATATCTTCAAAACTAATCTGCCTTTAAAGCAAAATCCTGCAGTTTATCCGCAAAAATATTTACCCTAAACTCTTTATTATCAGGATATGACCTCACCTGCTGTTGCTTAGGCGGCTTCAATGTAAGGTCTATCTTGCCTGCTTCTATTTTAAGTACTCTTGCGGTAACACGATCACCTAATTTAAGGTGGTCACTGATATTTTCCACAAAACCATTTGCTATCTGTGAAATATGTATAAGGGCCTTCCGGCCGTCTTCAAGCTTTGTGAAAGCGCCAAAACTTGTAATCTTAAAAATCTCTGCCTCTACAATATCACCTGTTTTCATCATCTACTTTTTCTGTTTTATCCTCGTCTTCGTAAACCAACTTATACCTGACTTCGCCCTCTTTGCCGATTCCCATCCTGTCTCTTGCCCTTTTCTCAATATAAAACGGGTCGTCTTCCAGGTGCTCTACCTGGTAGGCTAAATCCTGATTTTCATGTTTGAGCTTATCTATCTGCTCAAGCAAAACCATGTTTCTTTGTCGGAGCTCTCGCAAACGAAAATAGCCGGGTGCGAATATCACCATAACCACAATAATGCCAAGAAGTATATAATTCTTCTTTGACATAAAAACTCTTACCTTATCTTTTTTTTGGGAACTCAGCGTATCGGGCCCTGCTTCCCAGTGCCTCTTCTATCCTTAAAAGCTCATTATATTTTGCAATACGGTCTGTCCTGCAGAGGGAGCCTGTTTTTATCTGGCCTGCCCCTGTCGCAACCGCAAGATGCGATATCGTAGTATCCTCTGTCTCGCCTGAACGATGTGATATAACTGATGTATAACCTGCCTTTTTAGCCATGTCTATTGCATCAAGGGTCTCTGATAAAGTCCCTATCTGGTTAACCTTTATAAGTATGGAGTTGGCAATACCTGCATCTATGCCTCTTTTTAAGCGCTTTGTATTAGTGACGAAAAGATCATCTCCAACAAGCTGCACTTCTTTGCCTATGGCCAAGGTTAATTTAGACCAGCCATCCCAATCGTCTTCTGAAAGGCCATCTTCTATCGATATTATAGGGTACTTATGCACCCAATCCTTATAAAACTCCACCATATCTTCTGCTGAGCGTTCCTGCTTCTCTTCGGCCATAAGCATATATTTACCATTTTTGAAAAACTCACTGGATGCCGGGTCAAGGGCTATGGATATATCTTTACCAGGCTTATAACCTGCTTTTTCTATTGCCTGTAATATAACCTCCACAGCCTCGCAATTTGATTGAAGATTGGGTGCGAACCCACCCTCATCCCCTACCGATGTCTCAAGGCCCTTACTTTTTAATATAGCTTTAAGCGTATGAAATACCTCGGTGCCGGCTTGAAGGGCATCTGAAAAAGAGCTAACCCCTGCCGGCATTACCATAAATTCCTGAAGATCCACATTGTTATCCGCGTGTGAACCCCCGTTTATTATATTCATCATCGGTATAGGCAATGTTACCGCGCCTTTACCTCCTAAATATTCATAAAGAGCCACGCCTCTTGCGTTGGCTGCTGCTTTTGATACAGCAAGCGATACTCCTAGTATGGCATTTGCCCCGAGTTTTGATTTATTTTCAGTACCATCTAACGCTATGAGCTTATCGTCAATCGCTCTCTGGTTGAAAGGCTCAATGCCTATAAGCTCTTTTGCAATTATATTATCTACATTAGATACCGCTTTCAAGACCCCTTTGCCAAGATACTTTGACTTATCATTATCTCTAAGCTCAATGGCCTCGTGCTCTCCTGTAGAAGCACCGCTTGGTACAGCGGCCCTTCCAATAGCGCCGTTGTCAAGGATACAATCGACCTCAATTGTAGGATTGCCGCGCGAGTCCAGTATCTGTCTTGCCTTAAATGATTTTATCTTGAAACTCATATTACTCCTTTTATAGAATAAGGGGGTAATGGATTTACGAAGCTTACGGTTATTTGTAAATGAATTTTGATTATACGTTATAGGTCAACGCATGTCAAGTGAATAATCAAGACAAGCAAGCACTTTTAGAGTTGAACTCTTAGGTCTCTCTCAAAGGAGCTTCGCTTGCGAGTAGCATCAACCTAAAACAATATAAGCAGTGGTGACCAGAACTTGCAAAAGATATGCTAGATAAGACCGGTTGTGATGGTGTGCTAGTAGCAAGAGGTGCTTTTGGCACACCTTGGATATTTGAACGAACAGAAAAGTTTCTTTTAGATCCTTCCATACCTCCCTCTCCTATTTCTTATGAAAAGATAGTGAATACAGCTAAGAAGCACCTGAAAAATCTATAAGAAATGGCGCAGTAATACTGCTGAAAAATACTATGTAGGTCATCTTAGAAAAGTAGCGATTTGGTATTCCAAAGGCCTGCCATATTGCAAGCGAGCTCGCGAAGCCATTAGCATGTCTAAGAGTTTTGATGAAATTATAGGGGTTTTAGATAAGCTGAAAAGCGATTATGATATTAAGTGGTTGAAGCGGTAAATAAATAAACGACCGTTTATTTATTTTATAAACTTAAAGATAAATTAATTTGTTTCATATAGGGGAGGATTATTTAGTCGGCTCTTTCCTTTGAATTTCCGCCTGTTGTTCCCATACCCCTTCGGGGCACTACGCTGAACTGCGCTTGTTCCCCTTGCGGTACCCCGTACCACG
>CAZBNF010000138.1:0-2864 GCA_964493115.1 uncultured Planctomycetia bacterium
TGACAAAGCCGCCTAAGATATTTCATGCTAATTGGTTCAGGCAGGACAAGAAAGGCAATTTCTTATGGCCCGGATATGGAGAAAATTTACGTGTCCTTGAATGGGTTCTTAACAGATGCAACGAATCAGCAAATGCGCGTAAGACGCCTATAGGCTATGTCCCATATCCTGAAGATATTGATATGACAGGTATGAAATTGGAAAAGAATGTCTTAAAAGAGCTGTTAGATATAGACTCTGCGCAATGGAAGCAGGAGATAGAGGGGCATATAGAGTTTCTTAAAACATTTGGCAAAGACCTGCCAAAAGAACTTTTAAAGGAGCACGCAGCCTTTAAGAAACGTCTTGGATTTTAAATGGCCATATTAGATATCAGAAAATATCCGGATCCTTGCCTGCGCAAGAAATGCCGTGAAATTGAAGTCGTTGATTCTGAAATAAGAAGGCTTCTTGATGATATGGCTATGACCATGTATTCCGTCAATGGTATAGGCCTGGCAGCGCCACAGGTGGGATTGGATATAAAGATTATTGTTATTGATATAGGCCAAGGGCTTCTTAAGCTGGTAAATCCAAAAGTAATAAAAAGTGAAGGGGTATCTGTGTTTGAAGAAGGATGTCTTTCAATACCCGATACCTATATTAAGGTTAAAAGAAAACAAAAGCTTGTAATTTCAGCGCTTGATAATTATGGTAAATCTCAGCTCATTCAGGCAGAAGGGCTTCTCGCTCATGCCTTTGGGCAGGAAATAGACCATTTAAACGGCAAGCTTATAATAGACTATTTACCGTTTTATAAAAAGATGTTTGTTAAATAAAAAATATGAAAATATGCCCTAGATGTTCTATAACTTATTCAGAGATGTGGAATTATTGTATGATATGTAATTCCATCCTTGGATCCGTAGGTTTAGTGTCAAAGGTATTTTCCCAAAAACGCCAAAGTGCCGGATACCTTTTCCCAATAATTGAACGCAGCATGGACCAGGCGGATGCCTTGTTTTTATATCTGGATGTAAACTTAAGGCCTATCATGTGCAACAATGCTATAGAGCACATGACAGGGTACACAAGAAAGGATCTTTTTAAGGGGGATTGGCTGAATCTTCTTTTCGGCAAAAACAAATCAAGGCGGGATATTTTTAAAGCTGTCCTTACCAGCTGCTTCTCAAGCGCTAAAAGCCGGGCTTATGAAGGTTCTATTGTAAAGAAAGATGGCGCTGAATGCGTCTTGTCATGGAGAAACACAGCCATATCAGACGCATCAGGCAGGATATGGGGTATATTCTGCATAGCACAGGACATTACGGAATATAAACTTACCGAAAACGATGTGGCAGCGTGTTCTGAGAGGCTCCGCGATATTTTTGCAAGTATAAAAGATTATTCGTTTATTACCACCAATCTTGGTAACAAGATAACGTATTATGGCGCAGGCACCGATAAGGTTTTCAGCTGGCAAAAGGATATGACCCTTGAGGACATTAGTTTTATTTTCGGGCCGGACGACAGGCTCGCGCTTATAAATAAAATAAAATCAGATATAAGCAGGAAAGGGAGTTTTGAAAAAGAACTCGTGCTCCTTAGGGCTGATGGAGCGGAGTTTCCCGCTACTCTTACGGTGACTGCCTTAACAAGCGCGAAATCCAAAAGTACCGGTTACGTTTATGTCATAAGAGATATAACAGAAAGAAAGAAAATAGAAAGGCAGATGATTGAGAGCGAAAAGATGGCTGCCATAGGCCAGCTTGCCGCAGGTGTTGCCCATGAAATAAACAACCCACTTCTTGTCTTGCTGGGAAGGCTTGATATGCTTGAGATGGACGGTGAAAGATTATCCGCTAACGCGCAGAAGACATTCGATCTGGTCAATGCCCAGGCGCATCGCATGAGGGTTATAGTGGATGACTTGCTCTCCTATTCTCGCAAAAAACCTACACGCATGGATGTAGTCGACATAAATAGCGTGCTTAAAACCATATCTCCACTTGTAGCATATTATCCTGAGTTTAAGAATATTTTATGGAAAGAAGAATTAGCGGATGACGCATTGAAGATTAAAGGAGATTTCAATCAGCTTCAGGAAGTGTTTTTAAACCTTTCGACAAACGCCTGCCAGGCAATGCCTCAAGGGGGCACGCTTACTATACGTTCATTGAATTCGGATAAAGATACTGTTAGAGTTGTCGTTGAGGATACAGGCTCAGGCATAAAAACAGAAAACTTAAGTAAGCTTTTTACGCCGTTTTTTACCACAAAAGATAAGGGCACAGGCCTAGGGCTTTCATTATGCAAATCGATTATAGAATCCCACGGAGGAGAGATCTCAGTTAATAGCGTACTGGATAAGGGCACTGTATTTGAAGTAGATTTACCGGCTTTCTTCGAAGGCAGGGCCGATAACCAAAGCGCCAAAATAGGAGTTTAGATATGGATAAAAAAATAAAAATTCTTGTTGTAGATGATGAAGCGGATGCAAGGGATCTTTTTAAGGATCTTTTCTCCAGAAAAAATTATGATGTTGAATCCGCTTCAGGGGGCATTGAGGCGATAGAGATGGTTGATAAGGTTAATCCTGATGCTGTACTCTTGGATATCAGGATGCCTGTCATGGACGGGATAGAGGTTTTATCTAAGCTAAAGCAGAAAAGGCCAGATCTACCGGTGGTTATGTTGACAGCCTATGGATATGATGATAATCTTATAAACAAGGCGCTTGAGTCTGGGGCATCTGGATATATAAGTAAAAATCTGCCGCTTGCACAGATAGTCCACACATTTCAAACCCTGCTAAGTACTATACCGAAAAAAAGTGGTGCGGAAGGGGGGAGTTGACGCCCTCGCCCGGCTTCACTTTGTTACGC
>CAZBNF010000139.1:0-2776 GCA_964493115.1 uncultured Planctomycetia bacterium
TCGGAGTGTAAAGTAACGATGACTTTGCACGGCTTCTCCCCAAGGCTTTATGAGGACGTGCTGAAATATTCGCAACTATTAGATGGTGTTATTTGCACAAATAAGCTGGGTTGCGTTTTAGCGGGACAGACAGGAGGCATGCAGAAAGCGAGGGTTTATTACGCTCCTTACGGCGTTTCAGTTCCCGAACCAAAACCGAAAAGCGCAGATAAGCAAACTTTAAGGATTATCCATGTCGGCCGACTCGGAGAAAATTTCCAGAAACGAGTTACTGATATCCCAGCTATTATCGATCTCCTTGACCGATCTAATCTAAATTATGAGCTTAGGATCGTAGGAAGCGGCGAAGAAGAGGCAGGCTTAAGAGAGAAGATGCGCGCCCAGATCTCTAAAAAGAAGGTCAGTTTTACCGGCGCTCTTTTCGGCGAAGCGCTGTCAAAGATGTATGATTGGGCGGATGTCATGCTCCTGACGTCGTTCTGGGAGACGGGACCGATCGTGGTGTGGGAAGCCATGGTCCGTAAAGTGGCAGTTGTATCGAGTGCTTATATCGGCTCAAAATCAGAAGGAAGCCTGATAGACGGCCAAAATTGCTTTTTATTTCCTGTAGGGGATTCAAAGGCGGCAGCAGAATGTTTGGTAAAATTCGCTGATCCTGCACTCAGGGCAAAGTTAAGCGAAAACGGCTATAAAATGGTTTCGGATAAATATACGAGAGAGCGTTCGGTGGCAATGTGGACGGAAGCATTCAGTAAAATTTTATTACAACCTACCCGTGCTTTAGCGCGCCGGATTACGGATATCGGGCCTTCGGGCCGTTTGGATTCGTTTCTTGGTACTTCTTTGGCAGAAGGCATTAGAAATATTCTCGGAATACGTTTTGAGCATAGCGGCCCAGGCGGCGAATGGCCGCATACGTATTCCGGCAAAGCGCAGGATGATAAGAGTTTTTGGGAGCTCGCAAAAACATTGGATGGGGGAGTTATCGAATAAAGAAATACGACGGCCAAACGACATCGCGGACACAGGAGGATGGTATATGAAATTTGAAGAGAGTGAAATCATAGAACTCAAAAAATCAACTTCGGAGCTCAAAGAGGCGGTTATTTCCTTGGGAGCTATGTTGAATAAGCATAGTAAGGGCGCGGTCTATTTTGGGATCAATGACGATGGAAGCGTTGTGGGCCAGCAGATTGGAAAATCCACTTTGCACGATATTTCAAGGGCCATTAACGATTGGATTGAACCCAAGATTCATCCGGACATTCAGATTAGGAAGATACAGGGTAAGGAGTGCATTGTTGTTAATGTGAGCGGTCAGGATGGCGTGTATTCAGCTCGCGGGCGTTATTATTTACGCATTGGAGAGGAAAATAAGAAACTTTCGGTCAATGAGCTGAGGCGTTTGGTCGAAAAGAAAAACAACTACATTTACGCGTGGGGAGCAGAGGTATCCGAATTTTCTTTATCCAAAGCGGATATCCCGACCATCAAAAGATTCATTGAAAAAGGCCGCAAAGCCGGGCGTATTGAATACGCTTATGATTCAGCGCGTAATGTCCTTCATAAACTCCATCTTCTCAAAGATAAAAAACTGCTCAATGCGGGACGGGCGCTGTTTTGTAAAGACAATCGCGTTGAGGTGCGCGCGGCCATTTTTGCCACGAATGAAAAAACGACATTTGTGGACATCCAATCTCTTAAAGGAACACTATTTGATCTTATCGCTCAATGCGAGACCTATGTCAAAGAACATATTAACTGGCGCGCCAAGATAATTGACTTTAAACGTGTCGAAACGCCAGAGGTCCCGGTTGAGGCCGTCCGTGAGGCGATCGTTAATTCTCTCTGCCATCGCGACTTCAACAATCCTTCCGGTAACGAGCTGGCGATTTATCGTAATAGAATTGAGATCTACAATCCCGGACAGTTTCCCTATGACCACTCGCCGGAGGAATTTATCAAGGGCAGAGAGAAAAGCATTCCGCGTAATCCTTTGATCGCCGATACTTTTTATTACGCGAAAGACATCGAACGCTGGGGCTCCGGTTTTAAGCGTATCGTTGATGAATGTAAGGCCGCGGGGGTAAGAGTGACATTTGAGAATATCAAGACAGGATTCGTGGTGACATTCTACCGGCCAGGGGCAAAGACGGCTCCCGAAAAGGCAAAAAAGGTTGAGGGAGTAAGTGAGGGAGTAAGTGAGGGAGTAAAATTGTTGGTGGAACATATCAGAGAGAATCCCGGACTGAGAGTGCCGAGTATTTCACGGGCCATTCATATTGCGCCCAAAACCCTTGAGCGATGGTTGAGGAAACTAAAGAGCGAAGGAAAAGTAAATTTTAAAGGCAGCGCTAAAATCGGCGGATATTACGTCAAATAAGTGACTCCGGGCGAATGGCCGCATACATATTCCGGCAAAGAGCAGAATGACAAGGAATTTTTGAGTTTAGCCCAAGAATTAGACAAGAGGGTTGATCTGTAAAATGAAATGTAGCTTAAAACAAAAAATTGGCGCGATAATTTTCGATCTGCCGAGGTTTATTTGGTCTCTGCGGCCTGGCTGGTTTTTCTGCGGGAAGGCCAGGCCGTGGCTTTCTATGCGCAACCGCAATGAGCGGTTAATTGCGACTCCAGCCGGGCGAGGGGTCAAGTGCGATTGGCAATGGACCTCGGACCTGCATATCGCGAAGGTCTTTCCGTCATTGGGCAAGTTCTTTATGCAAAGGGCTTTGAGAGATTATCCGATAGTTCTGAAAAATCAACCGGAAAAATC
>CAZBNF010000140.1:0-2776 GCA_964493115.1 uncultured Planctomycetia bacterium
CACTACCTGTATAATATCGCCGCTCTTAATATATCGTTTTGCTTTTAATACACTTTTCTTAAAATCTTCTTTTTTTATATTTGATTTAAACTCGATCTGTTCAGCTTTTTTCTCAATTGGGCCCAGGCTTTTTTTAAGGGGTTTCTCGATCTTATTTATCAAAGCATCTATCTGCCTGATCGCATCTTCGTATGAGCGCTTTACTGAGGAAAAAGAACTCTTCCGTATATGTGCATTTGAAACAACCTTTATCGTATGGCTTACACGGTCAAATACAAGAATGGTATCTGTAAGCATAAGCCTTAGATCTGGAAGATCAAGATCGTCCTTACAAGTCTCTGGAATATCCTCAATAAAACGGATAATGTCATAACCTATATAGCCGACAAGTCCTCCGCAGAATCTTGGTAAACCTGCCACTGTTACGAATCTAAACTGCTTCATGAATTTTTTGATTTCACTAAGCGGGTCTGATCTTTTAGCTATAACAGGTTTTCCTTTTTCACTGATTCTAGTAATCCCATCTTTGTGCTCTATAACCGCGGATGGATTACTACTTAAAAAAGAGTACCTGCCTATCTTTTCTCCTCCTTCAACAGATTCGAAGAGAAAGGAGTGCTTCCCATCATCTATTTTCAGGAAAGCAGATAAAGGTGTATCAAAATCAGCAGATATCTCCTTATAAACTGGGATAACATTGCCTCTTTTAGCTAATCTTATAAATTCTTCTCTTTTTGGATAATACATATTTGCTTTCAGCAATAAACAATGAACTAAATCAATAGACCTTTTTCGGATCAAAAACCTTTTTCCCTCTTGCTATCAGCTTAACTGCTTTTATTTCACGGTAAAAACAACTCTTATATCCCGTGTGGCATGCCCCACCTTTTTGTGCTATCTTTATCAGCAGGCAATCCATGTCGCAATCCACGAATATTGCTTTTATCTTCTGGGTATGCCCTGAAGACTCTCCCTTAAGCCATAGTTTCCTTCTTGAGCGGCTGTAATAATGGCATTTCTTTGTCTTAATGGTCTTCCTTAACGCTTCTTTATTCATATAAGCCAGCATCAAGACTTCACCTGTCTTATAGTCCTGTGTTACTGCGGGGATAAGACCATCTTTAAATTTCAGATCATTTATCCACTTCATAATCTTACTGGGACTCCTTTTTCTTTTAAATAATCTTTTGCCTGTTTTATTGTATATTCTTTAAAGTGAAATATGCTTGCAGCCAGTACAGCGTCTGCCTTTCCTTTTGTTAATGCCTCGTATAAATGCTCTAGTGTCCCAGCGCCGCCTGATGCAATTACAGGTATAGTGACCGCTTCTGAAACAGCACATGTAAGCTCTATATCATAACCATCTTTTGTACCATCACAATCCATACTAGTAAGCAATATCTCGCCTGCCCCTAAGACTGCAATTTCTTTGGCCCAGGATACAGCATCTTTACCCGCTGGCCTCCTTCCGCCATGAGTATAAACTTCCCAGGCATTTCCCATTTTTTTAGCATCGATTGCAACTACTATGCACTGGGTGCCAAATCTTTTTGCCGCCTGGCTTACAAAATCAGGGCTCTTTAGCGCCATGGTATTTATTGACACTTTGTCAGCGCCTGCCTTCAAAAGCTTCTCAATTGTATGAAGACTGCTTATGCCGCCACCAACAGTTAATGGCATAAACACGTCTTTAGCCGTACGCTTTACAACATCTATGAATATCGGCCTCTCTTCGTGGCTTGCTGTTATATCCAGAAAAACTATCTCATCAGCCCCTTCCTTATCATAAGAATAAGCTATTTCAGCAGGATCGCCTGCGTCTTTTAAATCAACAAATTTGACACCCTTGACCACTCTTCCGTCTTTTACATCAAGGCATGGTATGATTCTTTTGGTGAGCATATTATTTTTCCTTTGCTGTTTTTATAGCATCGGCTAAATTAAGCTTTCCTTCATAAATAGCCTTCCCGGTTATAACTCCGTACAGGTTTTTCTTGTGCCTGGATATTTCTTTTAGCATGATTATATCGTCAACAGATGACACCCCGCCTGCTATAATTACCTTGGCATCACCAGCAGACTGCACCATATCTTCAACCCAATACTTCTTTACCCCTTCCAGGGTCCCGTCATATTTTATATTACTGAATATAATAGTGGGAACTCCTATTCCCGATATCTCTGAGGCAAGCTCAGTAGCTGTCTTTGGGATCTCCTCTCCCCAGCCTGAAGCCATGACACCTAAACCAATGGCATCGATACTCACAGCTATCTTTTCACCATATTTTTCAACCATCTTTTTTGTAAAGACTATGTCAGTAGCTGCCTTTGTGCCTATTATGACGCGTGATACGCCTATATCGATAGCCTCTGCTATAGCCTTTCTTGTCCTTAATCCTCCTCCGAGCTGGATAGGCATATCAATAGTTTTTATTATCTCACTTATCACATCAAGGTTCCTAGGCTCACCAGTGCGTGCACCATCCAGGTCTATCACATGAATAAGTTCAGCACCTTCTTTTTGCCATTTTTTTGCTATCTTAACAGGGTCATCGGAATAAAATGTCTCTCTTCTAAAATCACCCTGTGTAAGCCTTACTACCTTCTTATCTATTATGTCGATTGCAGGTATGACTAACATCCTATAACTTTCTGTCATCCTGAGCAAAGCGAAGGATTTAGAGTCTTCGCCCTCTGGGCTCAGAATGACGTTATAATCTTACAAAATTTTCAATTATCCGCAATCCTTGCGACTGGCTTTTTTCAGGATGGAACT
>CAZBNF010000141.1:0-2728 GCA_964493115.1 uncultured Planctomycetia bacterium
GGAGCAGGTTCCTGCCAGGGGCTTTATACCGCTAATACCATGGCATGTGTTACAGAGGCCCTGGGGATGTCTTTACCTGGCTGCGCTACAGCACTGGTAAATTCCGCTAAGAAAAAGCGTATAGCATATTCAAGCGGCGAACAGATAGTGACCTTGGTTAAGAAAAATATCTCCGCGCGAAAGATTATAAATAAAGCCTCTTTATATAACGCTGTTATGGTAGATATGGCATTGGGAGGCTCAACAAATACTATGCTCCATATACCTGCTATCGCGTATGAAGCCGGGATAGAATTGACCCTCAATGAGCTTGATATGATATGCAAGAAGACGCCGCATATATGTAATATAAGGCCTGGGGGTGAGTATTTTATGGAAGATTTGGAATACGCAGGAGGCATACCTGCTGTTTTAAGCAGGCTGTCCTTTAAATTAAAGAATAATATCACGGTTACAGCCAAGCAGATAAAAGAGAATATAAAAAAGGCTGTTGTCTATGATGATGATATAATACGTCCTCTTGATAAGCCTTATCACAAGCAGGGCGGTATCGCTGTATTGACAGGGAATATTGCCCCCGATGGCTGTGTTGTAAAACAAAGCGCTGTCTCAAAATCTGTAATGACATTTGTTGGGACAGCTGTCTGCTTTGATTCAGAAGAAGAGGCAATGCGGGTCATAATGGCGCGCAAAATAGAACCAAAGAGTGTTATTGTCATAAGATACGAAGGCCCGAAAGGAGGCCCTGGTATGCGCGAGATGCTTGCCCCTACAGCAGCCATAGCAGGCATGGGCCTGTCAAAAGAGATCGCCTTAATCACTGATGGAAGATTCTCAGGCGGCACAAGAGGCCCTTGCATAGGCCATATCTCACCCGAGGCGGCAACAGGCGGGCCTATAGCAGTAATAAAAGACGGTGATCTTATATCAATAGACATACCAGGAAGAAAGATAGAGCTTAAGGTGTCAAAAACAGACATAGAAAAGCGTATGCGGATGTGGAAGCCGAGGCGAGCTAAGATAAAGACAGGCTATCTTGCCCGTTATGCGTATTTTGTAGAATCAGCTGCAAAAGGAGCAGTTATGAGGGTTAAATGAAATTAAAAGGCGCAAATATATTAGTAGAATCGCTTATTAAAGAAAAGGTCGGGGCTGTATTCGGATATCCTGGAGGCGTTGTCCTTCCAATATTTGACGTGCTCTATGATGCCCCTTTAAAGTTTATACTTACAAGGCATGAGCAGGCAGCTGCCCATGCGGCAGATGGGTATGCCCGTGCCACAGGTGAAGTTGGTGTCTGCCTCGCGACATCAGGGCCAGGGGCAACAAACCTCGTTACAGGGATTGCCACAGCTTATATGGATTCTGTCCCTATGGTTGCCATAACAGGCCAGGTAAAGACCAATCTTATAGGAAGTGATGCCTTTCAGGAGGCTGATATTACAGGCATAACAAGGCCTATAACAAAGCATAATTATCTTGTAAAGGATGTAAATGAGCTTGCAGGTATTATAAAAGAGGCGTTTTATGTAGCAAGAAGCGGAAGGCCAGGTCCTGTCTTAATAGACCTTCCTGTTGATGTTGCGCTTGGCGAAGCAGAGTTTGATTATCCTAAAAAAGTCAACATGAGAAGTTATAAGCCTACTTATAGTGGGCACCCTGGACAGATAAAAAAGGCTGCCAAGGCGATAAAGGCCTCGCATAAGCCGGTAATATATGCAGGTGGCGGTATTATAATATCAGGCGCCGCGGAAGAACTTTTTAAGCTTGCCCAAAAGGCATCAATACCTGTTACAACAACCCTTCTTGGCATGGGGGGCTTTCCTGAGACAGACCCTCTTTCACTGAAGATGCTGGGCATGCATGGAACAGCTTATGCTAATCACGCTGTAACTGAATGTGACCTTATTATAGCTATCGGGGCAAGATTTGACGACAGGGTTACAGGAAAGCTTGATGAGTTTGCGCCTAACGCGAAGATAATACACATTGATATTGATCCTTCAAGCGTAAGTAAAAATGTTCATGTCCACATACCTATTGTAGGCGATGCCAGGGATGTACTCCAAAAATTAAACAAGATCATAAAGGCCCCTGATACCGCAAAATGGCTTGAAAGAATAGCCCATCTAAAAAAGCAGTATCCTCTTAAGTATGATGACACAGGAGATATTATAAAGCCGCAGTATGTTGTTGAGCAGATATATGAAGCTACTAAAGGAGACGCGATAATCACCACAGAGGTTGGCCAGAACCAGATGTGGGCAGCGCAGTTTTATAAATATACCTTGCCAAGGACATTTCTTTCAAGCGGCGGATTAGGCACAATGGGATATGGTTTTCCTGCCGCGATAGGCGCGCAGGTGGCATATCCAAATAAAACAGTGTTTGATATAGCAGGAGACGGCTCAATACAGATGAACATACAGGAGCTTGCCACAGCTGTTATAAATAAACTGCCTGTTAATATAGCGATTCTTAATAATTGCTGCCTTGGTATGGTCAGGCAATGGCAGGAGCTTTTTTATAAGAAAAGATATTCGCATACCTGTTTTGCTTCAGGGTGCCCTGATTTTGTAAAGCTGGCTCAAGCCTATGGGGCAGTCGGTATAAGGGTTACAAAAAAAGCGGATGTCGCGCCTGCCATAAAACAAGCGATAGAGACCAAAAATACCGTTATACTTGATTTTATCGTTGAAAAAGAGGAAAACGTTTTTCCTATGGTCCC
>CAZBNF010000142.1:0-2696 GCA_964493115.1 uncultured Planctomycetia bacterium
TAAAAGAAAAAAACCTAAAATATACTCCTGAGCGCAAAGCTATTTTCAAGGAGGTTGAAACGCTTGATTCGCATTTTGATGCTGATGAACTGTTTTTAAGCCTGCATCAAAAAAACAGCAAGGTGTCAAAAGGCTCTATTTACAGGACACTACGTATTTTTGAAGAAGCAGGTATTATCAGGGCGGTAGTTTTCACGGAAAGGCATACGCATTACGAAAGGGCTATCGGTAAGACGCATCATAGCCATCTTATATGCAAAAACTGCAACAGGATAGTAGAGTTTTTAAGTCCTCAAATAACATCGGGATTACAAAAGGCCTGCAGGGAGCACGGTTTTAAAGAATACAACCATAAGATAGAATCCATAGGATTATGCAAAAGATGCCAAAAGAAGAGATAGGTACAGTAGCCAGCTTGCTACCAGGCGAAAAGGCAAATATTTTAAAGGTATCCGGCAAGGTATGCCTGCGCAGAAGATTGCTTGATATGGGCGTTCTTCCGGGTTCGATTATCCAGATGATACGGCATGCCCCTTTAGGGGATCCTATAGAGGTTAAGATAAAGGGATATCATCTTTCTTTAAGAAAATCAGAGGCATGCCACATTACAGTAAAGAGGCTAAAGTGAGCAGGATAAGATTATCAGACGCCAAACCGAATGCGGAACTCATGCTTTATAAGATATTAGGAGGCATGGGTATGGAAAGAAGGCTTACAGAAATGGGCCTTTTGCCCGGAGAGAAGATTAAGCGTATTGACTCGCCTAATAATGGGCCCGTAGTTCTTTTTGTAAAAGGGGCTAAGATTGCGATAGGGCGGGGTATGGCCGATAAGATTATCGTGGAAGAATGCACGCAGAAAAAAATAATAAAAGTGGCCTTAGCGGGAAATCCAAACTCAGGAAAGACATCCGTCTTTAATAATCTTACAGGCGCAAGGCAGCATGTGGGTAATTATCCGGGAGTTACGGTCGAGAAAAAAGAGGGGATTGCCTATTGTGATGACTATACAATAAAAATCACAGACCTGCCGGGTACTTACAGCCTTACGGCGTACTCTCTTGACGAAGTCGTAACGCGTAATTTCATAATTCATGAAAAACCGGATCTTATAGTAGACATAGTTGATGCGTCCAACCTGGAACGCAATCTTTACCTTTTTACGCAGCTGATGGAATTCGGCATCCCTTTGGCCCTCGCTTTTAATATGAGCGATATTGCCCAATCAGCGGGCCAGCAAACAGATGATAATGCCATGTCAGAGCTTTTAGGCGTAAGTATAGTCCATACTGTCGGTAATAAAAACAAAGGCACAAAGGCGCTTTTAGACGTGATGGTAAAAACATACAGAGAAAGAGCGGACAAAAAGAATATTTCGGTTAATTACGGCAGGGAGATAGAAGAAGAGATTTCGAAGATTATAGCTCTTTTGAGCCATGAAAGAGATTTAATTATGGAGTATCCACCTCGCTGGCTCACAGTAAAACTTTTAGAGGATGACAAATATATAGTTGATTCTATAAAGACAAAACAAGGCACGGATGAGATTACAAAACAAATAGAGTCAAGCAGGGCCCATATTAAGACAATATTTGCTGATGATGCAGAAACAGTGTTTGCTGATAAGCGCTATGGATTTATAAATGGCATACTGCATGAAACGACCAAGCAAAACAAAGATCCCCGCTTGCAGATTTCAGACAATATAGACCAGATTGTGGCAAACAGGATCTTAGGCATACCTATATTCCTTGGTATAATGTGGTTTATGTTTAAAGCGATATTTTACTTAAGTGAAAAACCAATGCAATGGATTGAGTGTGCACAAGGGCTTATAGGGAGTTCTATATCAGGGCTATTGCCTGAAGGTAGTTTAATTCAAGGGCTTATTGTTGACGGAGTTATAGGCGGCGTAGGAAGTGTTCTTGTGTTTGTGCCCGTGATATTTCTACTTTTTTTCTTTATATCAATCCTGGAAGATTCAGGATATATGGCAAGGATAGCCTTTATAGTAGATAAATTTATGCACAAGATAGGCCTTCACGGCAGGAGTTTTATACCCATGCTTTTAGGTTTTGGATGTAATGTGCCCGCTATAATGGCAACCAGGGTGATAGAATCCAGAAAAGACAGGATTACCACTATACTGATAAACCCCTTTATGAGTTGTGGCGCGCGCCTTCCCGTTTATACATTGCTTATAGGGGCTTTTTTTAGTGAAAGGATATCGGGTAATATATTATTTTCTTTGTATATACTTGGTTTTTTGATGGCAGTTTTTATGGCTAAGGTTTTCAGGAAGTTTATATTTACAGGTGAATCCGCCCCGTTCGTTATGGAGCTTCCGCCTTATCGCATGCCTACATTAAATGGCCTAATAATACATATGTGGGAAAGAGGCTGGCTTTATATAAAAAAAGCAGGCACTGTTATAATGCTGGGATGTATAATTATATGGTCTTTAAGCGCTCTTCCGTTGAGTTCAGGAGGAGACCTTACAAAAAGCTATATCGGTAAGATTGGCAAAGCTATTGAGCCCACTGTGAGGCCATTGGGATTTGACTGGAAGATAGGCACTGCCCTTGTAGCAGGAGTTGTAGCAAAAGAAATAGTAGTCGGTACTCTGGGTGTATTATACGGTACGGATGAGAACGCTGATGAAAGTTCATCAGGCCTTAGAGAGGCCCTAAGAAAAGA
>CAZBNF010000143.1:0-2693 GCA_964493115.1 uncultured Planctomycetia bacterium
ATCGAGGATACTGGAAAGATGTGAGCTTCAAGTTGCGGAACCGCTGGTTAAATTCATATAAAATGTTACCGAAACAGGTGCAGTTGCGTCATATAATAGTGTTACCAAAAACAGGAGGTAACGCTTATGACTGTAGTTACCAAGAGGGGATTAGGAAAAAAGAGGCCTGCCTAATTGAAATATTTGAGTGCTTCTTGTGCTGGTCCAAAATCAGGGTCAATCTTCACAGGAGCATTCAAATTGATCCTTTGCCTCTTTGATCAGTTATTGGGGACGTTTCACTCGCTTGCAAGTCTTTATATTTCAGAAAGTTACAAACAGACACCTTACACTTTTTTCGTCACAATGTCCTGAAAGTGTAAAGTGCCACAAGAGGTTAAACGTTAACGATAATCATTTGGGTCTATACAAGCATCGTAGGTCTTTTTGTCAATTTTAATCCACTCAGTTCTATCAATACCTCTACCTTTATAGGTTGGGCTTACAGGAAAAGCAGAAGCTATCCTTATCCAGCGTTTTTGCTCTTTTGAAATTCTTACAATCTCTTCTGCAACCTCTTTAAGATCCTGATCCTGGCTAAAAATTACCGCTACATCATAAAGTCTCTCATTAGCAAACCTGATAACATCCAGAGCAAGGCGAACATCAACTCCTTTTTCGTGACCTACAAGTGTCGTATAAACCTTATCGCAGGAAGGGCATTTGAAGTCTTTGTTATGGTATCTTAAAGAGCGGGAATATAAGTGAATGCCAGAACGCCCCATATAACTTAGTTTTTTGCTCCAAAAATTATGCCAATGATTATTATCTTGCGGATCTGGTACACCAGTATAAAAATAGATATCTCTTAAATCCCATCCGTGGCTAGAACAGACATGCTGGGATAATAATTTTATATTGTAATTAGGGTAGTGATATCCAAAGGCATCTTTTGCAGCGCGATACAGATTCTGCCCATCAACAAAAACAAAAGTCTTTTTTACGGTAGGTTCTATCAAGGTTATCCATAGTCCTTATAAATAACCCCGCCTGAGCCCTTCCGGGAAGTCAAGCGGGGATCAAATACTCTTCACACCATAAGTATACAATATAATGCCATAATGTCAAGCATTTTTCATATTTTTCAAGAAAATAGAGAAAATAGGGAAAATGGAAAATAGGGAAAATAGGGACAGGAAAATAGGGACAGACACCTATTTAATTACTTTTTCGGCCTACCCCTAGGCTTTAATCTCAAGAATCTATTAAGTTTTATTTCAAGGTTTTTTATGAAATTACTATCTCCCAATAGTCTTCCTCTTCTAGTTTGCTCTCTTATTTGTTTTATCTCATCAGGGTTACCAGGCATTTCTATAAATGCTTTCCAAGTTTTTTGTGTTTCCTCTATATAATCAAAAAGCTTGTTCACTCCTAATACATCAAATATATCTATTCCGCAATGTACTTTGGCACTTGACCATTCCCAGAGATACGGCTTCTCTACCATTTTTGCACGCACAGGATTTCTCTCGATATATCGGGCACATGAAAGAGTATATAACTCATCCATTACAGATGAGAAGAATCGTCCTTGAAAAAGATGGCCTTGTGCGCGCATTTTCTTATTATAATACTGAGAATATTTCATATGCGTATATTTGAATACCTTCGCCATCGAATCTTTTTTACTGGGCAATGCAATAAAATGAATATGGTTTGGCATAAGAGAATATGCCAGTATTGCTAAACCATATCGATTGCATTCATCTTTTAGGAATGATAAGTATTTTTTTCGGTCAGCATTATTGGAGAATATTTTCTGTCTGTAATTTCCTCTCTGCGTAATGTGGTGGGGATGTCCTACTGCAACGATTCTTCCTATTCTTGGCATGTATCAATTATATCCATAGACGGGTATTGTGTCAATTAAATAGGTGCCTGTCCCTATTGCCTCGTCAATGCTTTTAACACTAGGTAAATATGTTACACTATATATGCTGAAAAAAACTGATACTATAAGAATATACATACTAACTGTCAAAAACCAGACCGCAAAAAACGGTAATGCCCTAGAACGATTTTCCGGGATTTGGCGTTTTCAGTAAGGGTAAATTCGCCAATGGTCACGCCATTAGGGTCTTTAGCAACTATTCTACTGTATTTATTTAATGTGCCGGGGGATTCTTCAGTGCCATAATAATCGCAAGGCAATGGCGGAATACTGTCTGCGGAATATGACAGGCTATGGCTTTGTAATATAATGAATAAAATTAATACATAAAAGACTTTATGCACAATGCCCCTTTTGCTTGTAAGGAAACAATGTTATACTAGGTAGGTTTTGTTTTGAAACGAGTATAAATATACACTATATATGTAAAGAAAACAAGTGATTTGAGTAATTTTGTCAAACCAAATTAGAAATGTTACACTCTTGCCAAAATAGAAATGTCACTTGGGGATACTTTCCCGAACAAACGCGGTTGCAGGTTCCCGATTGGCTTGGTAGGCGTCTCTGGGATATCTGGGATAATAAACCCATCAGGAAAAATGTTTTGCGGCCCTGATAAAGGCATCGACTACAACAGGGTCAAACTGGCTACCCTTATTATCCTCAAGCTCTTTTAGGGCTGCCTCTTTTGTTATGGGCTTTCTGTGGGGCCTGCCGCAGATCATGGTATCATAGGCATTGCAGACAGCTATTATACGCGATG
>CAZBNF010000144.1:0-2556 GCA_964493115.1 uncultured Planctomycetia bacterium
GGCAAAATTTTATCGCAGCTTCATTTTCAGCTCCAGGCTGAAGCCACACTCTTTTTATAGATTTCTCCCGGCATTCCTTTATTATTGTCTCGGTAACTGGGGGCGGGGTAACCACATTAACAACGTCTACATCAAAAGGAATATCGCTTACGCTTTTATAACATCTTACTCCGTCCACATCGCTGAAGCGCGGGTTAACCGGATAAACCTCGTACCCCTTTTTTATTAATGTCTTCAAAATTTTATACGCGTATTTGGTTTCATTTCTGAATGAACCAGCTACCGCAAATTTCTTCTGTCTTAAAAAATCCTTAACTAAGTTTTTCACCTTTAATCCTATTAAAAAGCTGCTTAAAATCTTTTCTGTATTCGGGAAACGTTTTTACAATAGGCTCGCCTTTCGAATAAGCAACTGCTATCTCCTTTTTAAAGGGTATACGCATAAGAATAGGAATATTCTCATTTTCGCAATACTCATCTGTTTTATTATTCCCCAAATCCGAGCGGTTAATCACGACTCCAAAAGTCACTTTGAGCTTTCGCAAGACTTCCACAGCCAGCGTTAAATCGTTCAACCCAAACGGCGTCGGTTCTGTAACAAGCAGGCAAAAATCACTTTTCTTTATAGTCTCAACTACAGGACATGACGTACCCGGAGGAGCATCAATAATGACTGTACGCGTTGGATTAATATATTTTTTTATCTGCCTTATAACCGGCGGGGCCATCGCCTCACCTATATTCAATCTCCCGTGTATAAATTGAATGGCTCCAGAGGTGCCTATTTCAATTTCACCGACTTCCTTATTTACTTCCTTTATCGCGCCTTCCGGGCAAAAATAAGAACAGCTTCCGCACCCATGGCATAGATTTGAGAAAACCAATATACTGCCCTTTTTGCCCTCGGCTCCTTTTATAACAGCTATAGCATTGTAAGCACAAACTTCACGGCATCTGCCGCAATAAGTGCATTTTCCCTGATCTATTTCAGGAACAGGGATAAAAACCTTTTGAGTTTCATTTATTTCGGGTTTTAAAAATATGTGCGCGTTAGGCTCTTCTGCATCACAATCCAAAAATTGCACTTCTCCATCTATGGATAAAGCAAGATTCACTGCTATTGTAGTTTTGCCTGTTCCGCCCTTTCCGCTTGCCACTGAAATAATCATAATTTTATACCACCGGTCTATATGCTGTTAATATTTCCTGAAATTTACTTTCATATTGATCCACCATAAATCCTTTAACCCTAAGATATTCTTTGATGTCATATAAAGTAATGTTTGCCTTTTCATGTATCCTGCCATCGGCCGCATGAATTTTATCGAGTATCTCAAAACCTTCATTAGTAAAATCACTTATAATAATCTTCCCTTCAAAAGATATAATCCTTGCAAATTCATCCATTACCTTAAGCGGGCTCATGAGATGATGAATTGTATTTATTGAGAAGATGATGTCGAAGCTTTTGTTTTCAAAACTTAAATGTTCGGCATTTTCTATGCTAAAATCAACAGAATCTTCAAGCCTAAAGTACCGCAGGTTTAATCGTGCGATATTCTGTTCTTCTTCGGAGACATCAACGCTTGTAAACCGATACCCTTCTTTGGCGAGAATCAGCGCAAAATGACCTTTGCCGGTACCGACTTCCAGGATATCACCAAATAAAGGCTCGGCTTTATCAAGCACGAATTTTCGCTCTTTATCTATATCAAATCCGTGACTTTGGTATAGTTTTTTTCGCTCTGAGTAGCGTTTGTGATTTTCTAAAACTTCTTTTTCCAAAATCAACCTTTTATGCTCTTGCCATTTTTGTTCCGCACTTTGGACAATTTACTGAGTAACAAGGCATTCCTTGCTGATGAGGCACTCTCTGGCCGCAACTTGGGCAAACACAGTCTCCGCTGGGCCCTGCTCCCGGGCGATTACCACCCATTCTTCCTCGACCGCCACCTCTGCCCATGCCTCTACCTGTCCCCGGTCCCCCTCCGCCTGGTCCTGTTCCATCTCCTCTTGGCATTTTACACCCCCTATTTTTGGAGCGATATCGCTTCATTTGGACATTCGTTTACACATACTCCGCATTCTACGCACTCATCACTCACAATAGCCTTCTTCTGTTCAATTTTTACAGCATTCACAGGGCAAATATTAACGCATGCCCCACAACCGTTACATTTAACTTTACTAATAGTAACTGCCATTTTTCTACTCTCCCTATTTGCTGGGCGGCATACCAAATTTTGAATTTACACTCGGGCCTTGTGTAGATTTCAGCTCGCCTTTTTTATACTTATCTACCGCTTCTTTAACTGTACCTGTAATTCCCGTAATTACATCTACTCCAGCTGCCTGTAAAGTTTGAAACGCGTTGGGACCGACGTTACCCGTAAGCACAGCTTTTACCTGTTTTTCTGCGACAAGTTGGCCAGATTGGATTCCGGCGCCACCCATTGAATCAATATTGGGATTGTTCATCGCTTCAAGCTTCATAGTGTCAGTATCCACGATGATAAAATATTGACATCTGCCAAAACGTGGATCAACCTTAGAATC
>CAZBNF010000145.1:0-2554 GCA_964493115.1 uncultured Planctomycetia bacterium
TTTAATGCAGCGCCTTTTAAAAGGTTATCAGATACAATCCATAGGTTTAGCCCGTTTTTTATGCTTTCGTCTTTTCGTATCCTTCCTACAAATGTATCGTATTTTCCGGCCGCGTCTATTGGCATAGGATATTTTAATTTAGGCGGATCATCGACCACTTTTATGCCGGGGGCCTTTTGCAGAAGCTGTCTTGCTTTATTTACAGTAATGGCTTTCCTGGTCTCGATATTCACAGATTCTGAATGCGCGATAAACACAGGCACCCTGACGCATGTCGCGGTTATCCTTATAGAATTATCATGCAATATCTTCCTGGTTTCATTGACCATCTTCATTTCTTCTTTTGTATAACCATTATCAAGGAATACGTCTATTTGGGGAATGAGGTTATACGCTATCTGATAAGGAAACTTGGAAGGCTTGTAACCTTTTGCAGGTCTGCCTGAGCGCTTAGGCACAATAAGGGCTATCTCTTCTTCAAGCTGCGTAAGAGCGGGATTCCCGGCGCCGGATACCGCCTGATAAGTAGAGACCACTATTCTTTTTATCCTGGCATAGTCATGCAAAGGCTTTAAAGCAACTACCATCTGTATTGTTGAACAATTAGGATTTGCAATTATGCCCTTGTGCTTGAATACATCTTTCGGATTTACCTCAGGCACAACTAATGGTACATCAACATCCATCCTGTATGCGGAAGTGTTATCAATACAGACTGCCCCTGCTTTAACGGCAAATGGCAAAAACTCTTTGCTAAGAGAAGCACCGGCACTGGATAATACTATATCAATCCCACTAAATGCGTCTTTTGAGAGTAGTTGGACATTTAGGGCCCTGCCTTTAAATTGTATCTTTTTACCAACAGACCTTTCTGATGCAAGCAAGCGCACCTCTGCTGTTGGAAATTTTCTCCGCTGGAGGGTATTTAGCATTTCGCACCCCACAACACCCGTAGCGCCGACTACTGCAATATTATATTTTTTCATGGTTTTCCTTGATTTTATAATTACAGATTCTCAACCACCAGGTCCCCAACTTCAGCGGTAGAATATCCCATCTTTCCCGCTGATAATGATTTTAATTTATTCGCGGTAACATACATAATAGCCTTTTCTATTGCCTGCGAGGCCTTATCTTCACCTATCTGGGCTAAAAGCATCTGCACAGCGCCTATCGCCGCTAAAGGATTTATCACACCCTTGCCTGTGTACTTTGGCGCGGAGCCTCCAATTGGTTCAAACATTGAAACACCTTCAGGGTTTATGTTGCCTCCTGCTGCTATGCCCATGCCGCCTTGTATCATAGCGCCTAAATCCGTTATGATATCACCAAACATATTATCTGTTACAATAACATCAAACCATTCGGGATTTTTCACAAACCACATACATGTCGCGTCAACATGCGCATAATCAGTTTTTATATCCGTGTATTCCTTTGCGACCTCATTAAAGGTGCGCTCCCACAAATCCCAGGCATATGTTAACACATTGGTCTTTCCGCAAAGGGTAAGTTTTTTTCTCTTATTGCGTTTTCTTGTGAATTCAAAGGCGTACCTTATGCAGCGCTCAACACCTCTACGGGTATTGTAGGATATCTGTATTGCAACCTCGTCCTTGGTCCCCTTATTCTGAAACTCGCCCATGCCCTTGTACAGGCCTTCATTGTTTTCCCTGACAACGACAAAATCTATATCTTCAGGGCCCTTGTCTTTTACAGGCGTCCATACGCCCGGATAAAGTTTTATAGGGCGAAGATTTATATACTGCTCAAGGTCAAATCTTGTTTTTAGCAGAATACCTTTTTCCAATATGCCCGGCTTTACTCCAGGGTGTCCTATGGCGCCTAAAAATATAGAATCGAATTTTCTTAGTTCATCAAGCCCGCCCTCAGGTATTGTCTCGCCTGTCTTTAAATATCTCTCGCCGCCCCAGTCAAATGTCTTTGTCTCATATTTAAAATTAAACTTTTCGGACGCTGCTTTCAAAACCTTTAAACCCTCTCGTACGACTTCAGGCCCTGTCCCATCACCCGGCATTACTGCTACCTTATACATGTTAATGCTCCTTTTACGATTTTTTGATATATTTCATCAGCCCGCCTGCTGAAACTATTCTTTGCATGAATTCAGGAAATGCCTGCGTGGCATAAACCTTGCCTCTTTTTATATCATGTATCTCGCCCTTTGAAAGATCTATCTCGATCTCATCACCTGTTTCTACCTGCTTGACAATTTCCTTGTTTTCAAGTATGGGAAGGCCTATGTTTATTGCATTACGATAAAATATCCTGGCAAAGCTTTCCGCGATTACACATGATATGCCTGCTGCCTTAATAGATATAGGCGCATGCTCTCTGGATGAACCACATCCAAAATTAGCGCCTGCTACAATCACATCTCCCTTTTGGGCCTTTTTTACAAATTCAGGGTCCGCGTCTTCCATGCAATGCTGGCTTAGGACCTCAGGATCTATTGTATTTAAATAACGCGCGGGGATAATTTCATCCGTATTTATATTATCCCCAAACTTATATACCTTGCCTTTTAGTTTCA
>CAZBNF010000146.1:0-2528 GCA_964493115.1 uncultured Planctomycetia bacterium
GTTATGAATCTTCCAATATTTTTGCAAGAAATGGTTATGGCGGTATGGCTGATCGTTAAAGGATTCAATCCATCTGCAATCGCTTCCGGGTCTGTAAAACAGATATAAACTAGATAAAGTGACCAAACCTGACAAATCAGGAGTAATACTAATGAAAGCAATTGTATGTACAAAATACGGACCACCGGAAGTTCTTCAACTCAAAGAGGTGGAAAAACCTAAACCCAAGAACAATGAAGTGCTGATAAAAATATATGCAACAACAGCATCAATAGTTGACCGGAGAATCAGAGGTTTAAATGTTCCTGGCCCTGGCCGGATCCTGATGCGATTAATGTTTGGTCTTACAAAACCGAGAAACCCTATACTAGGTAGGTATCTGGCGGGAGAAATTGAAACAGTAGGTAAAGATGTTAAACGATTTCAAAATGGTGACCAGGTTTATGCGCGTACCGGGGCGCGATTTGGTGGTTATGCCGAGTACACATGTCTGCCGGAAGACAGTGTTATGACATTAAAGCCGACCAATGTAACTTATGAGGAAGCCGCCGCCGTTCCTTTTGGGGGCGCCTGTGCCTTACATTTTCTTAAAAGAAAAGGTGAGATCCGGAGCGGACAAAAAGTGCTTATTTATGGAGCTTCCGGAGCGGTAGGGACTTCCGCGGTACAGCTTGCCAAGTACTTTGGGGCAGAAGTAACCGGGGTATGCAGTACCACGAATGTAGAATTGGTGAAATCTCTGGGAGCCGATGCGGTGATTGATTACACCAAAGAGGATTTTACAAAGAGCAACGAGCTTTTTGATCTCATCTTTGATGCCGTTGGTAAAATCTCGTATTCAAAAAGTAAGAAAGCCCTTAAGCCAAACGGGAAGTACGTTTCGGTTTTTACATCTGGGGCAGCAAAGATACTCACTGAAGATTTTATTTTACTCAAAGAGCTTGTTCAGGCGGGAAAGATAAAACCGGTCATTGATAGATGCTATCCGTTGGAACAGACCGCCGAGGCTCACAGGTATGCAGATAAAGGACATACAAAGGGAAATGTAGTAATAACTGTGGTGTATAATAATAAATAAAAGGAGAAAAATATGAATACAATCAAGAATACTTCAAGAGTTTTAGGAGCTGCATTTCTTCTGCAGTTTGTTACATCTTTGATCAGTGGAACGATTCTGCGTCAGTCATTGATTGTGCCTGGAAACATAAGTGAAAGTATGATCAATATTGCGAATAATGCTTTGCTGATGAGGGCAAATATTTTAGTTGATATGCTCACTGCCCTTGGAATCATCTTTTTAGGAGTCATTCTTTTTATAACCCTAAGGAAACAGAACGAAAAAATAGCTCTTGTTGCCCTGGGATTTTATATATTAGAAGCGGCGCTACTTGCTGCCAGCAGAATAGCGGCTTTCTTTCTCTTACGCATAAGCCAGGAATATGTAACAGCCGGACACCCTGTTTTTTTGCAGACGATAGGAAATCTGGCACTTGAATCAATGGATTTTGTCGGAATAACGCTGCATATGTTAGTTTTTTGTCTTGGTGGAATCCTTTTTTATTGCCTGCTCGACAAATCAAGAATTGTTCCACGTGCTCTGTCTCTCTGGGGTCTAATAACGGTTTTTCCTATGCTGATAGCAACACTGTCTGCTATATTGGGCTATGAACTTCCATTTTTCCTATACTTTCCCTATGTCCCCTTTGAATTGGTAATCGGAGTTTGGATTTTGGTCAAAGGTATAAAAATACCCGAAATGAAATCCGAAAATTGATTTATTAGAGCTGGGCACATAAAATAATTAATAATAAATGTAAGTTTGAATTCCTAAATTGTAAAAGGCATTGATAAAAAAGGCAGGATTTGAATCCCAAATTTCCGAATTAAAAGAATTTGCCGCAAAAGAAAAACTTGAAATTTTCTTTTTGTCGTTTTCACCATAAAAATAAGCCATTAGTCAATTGCATGATTTACTCTATTTCGTTGCGCTTCATAACGGAAGGAGAGCTTGGTCGTTAGCCATATAATTTCTGAAATTTATCTAAGAGTATCTTTATGTAAAGAGCAGATGACAGAGGAAGGTCGTTTGACACTATTATAAATCAATTATTTCAAAATCTGATGGAGTCAATAATCTTAATATAACAACTGACTATAGAATAATCTGAATCAATCAGTTTAATCAAAATACTTTCTTTAGGTAACAAAAAGAACATATAGTTAAAGTATTTTAGCCTTAACATTTCTTATATGAGCATTGCTTTTTCTAAGAAAAGTTTTGATTTTTAAATACTGTTCTAAATTAGTAAAAGGTATCAGCTTTGATATATCATTTTACGTAGTTTCCTTTCAGATATTACTCTTCTATCCATTTCTCCCTAAAAGTTCTGAACCTGACCAATAGGGGGAGTTTGTCAATTTCCAGCCCTTTGGCCTTTACTGAAGGGCTTTTTTTATTTTAATGTTTTTCTTTAAAAAAGAAGGACTTTGTAAGTTTGTATAGTAATTAAATTAAAGCGATGTTTTTT
>CAZBNF010000147.1:0-2522 GCA_964493115.1 uncultured Planctomycetia bacterium
GGTTTATGAGTCAACTGCGCTAACCAACTGCGCTACGGGCCCAGAACAAAATGCCTGTTCTATATTATGGATCTGCCAAAAGACAGACCTGAATATGAATAAGGTGAATTATAGCATAAATAACAGAGGTTTTTCAAGAAGAAAAACAACACCACACCTATTTTGGTATCTTTCTGATAAAGACAGATATGGTTCCTTTTTTCTATTTCTGAACAGATACATTAGGGCCAAAATTCTGAGAGCGCTTGGGCATCATTGACATACGCTTAGCACTACTCATACTGCACATCCTATATTTTACAGCTTTTGTTGCTGTCATAACAACAGCTACTATGATGATAAGCAGAACAATCTGACCAAACAGCTTCCAACTCATATCACTACCCTCCTTTTTTCATTGAGTCCTGTCAATACTAATACTGGTGAGCTGGTTCAGAACTCTCAACCTCCCAATCATCTCCAAAATCTTTGCGCACCAATACGACCTTTTCAGTCTCATAACCATGGTTTACATCTATATCCGCACCACCACGCCCTATCAGGGCATCGGTAACGGTCAGATCATTAATATCACAGTTGTACTTTTTTGCAACATATTCCTTTGCTACTTCTATAGGAGGCCTAAGCCCCGGGTCTGTATCGTCTTCCGCATATAAAAAATATGAGCTGCTTAATACCATAAACGCTGTTATAAATATAAATAGAATTCTTTTCATCTATAAGCTCCCTCATTAAAAAAATTATTTCGATATCTCTGTAATCCCTTTTATATATATAGTACCGGAAAATATATTGGTCAGCTGGCCAGTAAAATAAACCTTGTCTCCTTTTTTAAAATTCCTTGCCCTGGCCCAGATCTCTCTATCGAAGGTCCCAATTGCAACATTAATAAGATCAGCATACCCATCTTCACTGCCTGTATCTGATAATACTACTTCAAACTCTCCTTCATCAGTCGGGGTTATTATAGTTGTTATATACCCCGTGCCGGTTATCAAGGGGTGCGGATAATCAGGATCTTTAATATATCTGTATTTCAGGTCTTCAATCTGTTCCGAGGTTGGGCTGTTCTTCATAGCAGACACTATCTCATCAAATATAACGTCTGCATAAACCATATTCGAAGCAAATAAACAAATAAACACCGCTAAAATAACTCTATGCATATATATCCCCTTTTAACAAATACATAATATCTGCTATTTATTATACCTTTTATGCTGATATGACTTCAAGCGAATAGTAGGATAATGATAAGATTTTTATGAGACAAAGAGGCTGCTCGAAGAGAAATTTGGCTCTGTAGTAAGATTTACTCCTAGCCTGCGCAGGCCCGCTTCATCACCAGGGGTTGGTATATGCGTCATATGCACCTCACAGCCTGATAGCTCCTTAAGCTTCTTCATGCACATCTTGGATGTAGGATTCGTAGTGGCGCTTATGCTAAGCGCTATGAGCGTCTCTTCAAGGTCTAGGCTTGCTGCCTTTTCATTTGAGATATCTTTTTTTAGCTTAGCTATTGACTTTATTATGCTTGGCGAAAGAAGGTGCACCCTGTCAGGCATTCCTGCAAGAACTTTTATGGCATTTAATATAAGGCTTGAGGTAGCGTGCATAAGAGATGAGTTCTTACCTGTTACTATATTTCCGTTTTTAAGCTCTATGGCAGCTCCGCAATATATGCCCTCATTTCCCTTTTTTGCTTTTTCTGCCTCTTTGGCTGTCTTCTGCGCAAGGGAAACAACGCATCTATCGCTTTGTTTTATCTTAAGCTTTTTCATAATGGCCTCTACGCGCTCAACCGCTTCTTTTTCCACAAGCCCGAGCATGTATTCGCACGAATATCTGAAATACCGCCTTATAATCTCCTGCTTGGCCGCAAACTGTACTATTTTGTCATCAACAATGCCAAAACCTGCGCGGTTTACTCCCATATCTGTGGGAGATTTATACATAGCCTCTCGACCTGTAATTTTTTCAAGTATCCTTCTAAGCACTGGAAAAACTTCAATATCCCGATTATAATTGATAACGGAATCTCCGTAACTTTTAAGATGAAATGGGTCGATCTGATTGAAGTCTCCTATATCAGCTGTAGCAGCTTCATACGCTACATTTACAGGGTGCTCAAGCGGTATATTCCATATGGGGAATGTCTCAAATTTAGCATAACCGCTTTTTTTACCGTTTTTATAATCATGATACAGCTGGCTTAAACATGTTGCAAGCTTGCCGCTTCCGGGACCAGGCGCTGTAACAATGACAATCGGGTTTTTTGTTTCTATGTATTTATTACAACCGTATCCCTCGTCGCTTACAATCATATCTATGTCTTTAGGATATCCTTTTGTGGCACGGTGAGTATAGACCTTAACACCTCTTCGCTCAAGCTTGTTTTTAAATATCTTTACAGCCGGCTGATCATTAAAACGGGTTATAACAACTGCCAATATATTTACACCCCAATCCTTTAAATCATCTATAACCTTAAGCGCATCACTATCATATGTAATACCAAAATC
>CAZBNF010000148.1:0-2507 GCA_964493115.1 uncultured Planctomycetia bacterium
AAAAAAAGAGGAGCGACAAATATGGGGATATCCTGGAGAAATTTTGAGATGCCTAAACTCTTAAAAGCAGATGATAGCACTCTTACAGACATATATGGAGAATTTATTGCGGAACCTTTTGAAAGAGGCTATGGCACTACCCTTGGAAACAGCTTGAGGAGAGTTCTGCTTTCATCTGTCGAAGGAGCTGCGGTTACAAGCATAAAAATTGAAGGAGTTGCCCATGAATTTGGCTCCATACCTGGCGTTGTCGAAGATGTCACTCAAATTATACTTAATATAAAAAACCTTGTCTTAAGAAGTCATACATCAGCTCCGAAGCCTATATTTATAAAAATACACCGTAAGGGTGCGGTCACTGCTAAGGATATCATATCCGATGAAACGCTTGATATTATAAATCCCGGCCTGCATATAGCTACGCTTAATAAGGATGCTAAGCTGAATATAGAGATGGAGATAGGAAAAGGAAGAGGGTATGTGTCTGCTGAAGACAACAAAAAAGAAAATCAGGCAATAGGTGTTATAGCGATAGATTCTCTTTTCAGCCCGGTTACAAAGGTAAATTTTCTTGTAGAAGATACCAGGGTAGGCCAGGTCACTGATTATGATAAATTAACCATTAAGATATGGACCAATGGAGCTGTGAGCCCGAAAGAGGCGTTGCTTTATGGCTCCAATGTGCTTCAAAGGCACCTTGACATATTTGTTAATTTCGGAAAACTTCCTGAAGATCTGGAAATAGTCGATGAGCCCGAAGAAGACGCTGATCTTATAGAGAAGATGAAAATGCCTGTCTCAGAACTCGAGCTTTCTGTAAGAAGCGCTAACTGCCTTGAGAAGGCAAAGCTTAAAACAATAGGGGAAGTTGTGTCAAAGACTGAAAGCGAGATGTTGAAATATCGTAATTTTGGAAAAAAATCATTGACAGAGATAGTGGGAGTATTGGAGAGCATGGGCTTTTCCCTGGGAATGAAAATAAAGAAAATGTAAGATTACTGGAGAAAGACTTATAATATGAGGCATAGAAAACTAAATAAAAGATTAGGAAGAAATAAATCGCAGAGAAAGCAATTATTGAGGTCTCTTGTCAGAGGGCTGTTTTTGTCTTATAAGATAGAGACTACGCTTGCCAAGGCAAAAGAAGCCAGAAAGCTTGCGGACAATATAATAAAATACGCTAAATTAGGCACCTTGAAAGATATAAGGGCCATAGAAAGTGTAATTCAGGATAGGGCTCTTGTATCAAAAATCGTAAAGGTGGTGGCTCCTCTGTCGAAAGACAGGAAAGGCGGATATACAAGGATTGCTAAGATACGTTCTAGAAGAGGCGATGGGGCCCAAATGGCTGTTTTGGAGCTTACAGATATGCCGTTTAAAGAAGAAAAGCAAAAAAAACCTAAGAAGCAAAAATCTAAAATAGCAGATACCAAACCTGCGGCAAAGCTCCAAGCCCAGAAGGCCCGGCAAGCCGAGGCGCAGGTTGAAGATAAAGGAAAAGAAGAAATTGCACAAGAAAAAGAAAAGGTATCTTTGAAATCACAAGCACCCAAGGCAGATAAAGAACAGGCAGATCAGAAAAAACAAGAACCAAAGACTAAGCCTTACAAGAGGTCGGAAAAAGAAAGATCAGAGCAGGATAAAAAAAGCCTATTAGGAAAGTTTAAAAAATTCTTTAAGAAATAATATTTGGAGCACTTCTAGTTTATAGGAACGGTTCCTGAGCATTATCACCCCTGCCTACCGGCAGGCAGGCCTGCCTACCGGCAGGCTTAACCCCTTAAAAACAGCCTTAAAAACAGCTATTGACAATGCATTGGTTATTATGTATACTTATGATGAATAAGATATGAGGTGTGATATGATTAAAACATTATTGACGAGTAACAATTATAATGGTAAATATGTAGCTTTTAAGGATTTTGGCGATTCTACTGTTGTTGGTGAAGGCACAACCCCGCAGGAAGCCTATGAAAAAGCCCAAAAACAGGGCTTTAAAAACCCTGTAGTGACTTTTGTACCAATAAAAGATATGATCCAGATCTATTAATGGAAATTATAAGTGCCCCATTTTTAAAGTTTTCCCCTGATGATATGCCACGCCCGTGGCTTCCGCTTGCAATTCGAAACCCCCACACAAACCAAGTGATAAATGTCTACGGCCTTATCGATACAGGGGCTGATGAATGTGCTGTACCTGCTTATTATGCTCCCATGATAGGACATGATCTTCAGGCAGGTACACGCAAATCGATAAATACAGGTAATGGTGTTACGGTAGCCTATGCACATACCCTTTGCCTTGAAACGCACGGTATTAAAATAGATAATGTGCTAATAGATTTCATGCCTAATTTAAATGTTGTCCTGCTTGGCGTAAAAAGCTTTCTTAGCAATTTTGTTCTTAATATAGATTACTCTAAATCTGTGTTTTCACTTTCCCAGCATTAATGTAATAGTTCAGCTTTCCAAAGTACTGTCTAAAGTACTCCTATAACCAAAACTAT
>CAZBNF010000149.1:0-2487 GCA_964493115.1 uncultured Planctomycetia bacterium
TTCTTTTTGTTTATGGTAAAATGCCACGTTGTAGCCGAAGAAACAAAATGTAAAATAGGTGATACCGTATTATTTTATAACATTAAGAAAATAAAGCGCAGATAATGAGGATAAAAGTTATTTTTGATAAAAAGGCTTTAGATAAAAATCTCCGTACCGGTTGGGGTGTTTCGTTTTTGATTGATGATAAAATATTATTTGATACCGGTGAAAATGGAAAATGGTTATTCAAGAATATGCATTCTTTGGGAGTTGATATAAAAAACATTGAGGCGGTGGTAATTTCTCATGACCATTGGGATCATACAGGCGGCCTGTGGGACATCTTAAAGAAAAGAAAAGGCCTTAAGGTGTATTCGTGCCCCGGCTTTGGTAAAGAATTTAAAGATAAAGTAAAAAAAACACAGTCAGAATTAATCCAAGCTGATAACTTTGTAGAGATCTCGAAAAATATCTTTATTACAGGAGAAGTAGCAGGCGCTTATAATAGCAAGTATATGCCCGAACAAGCGATAGTGTTGAAAACAAAAAATGGCCTTACTGTAATAACCGGATGTGCTCATCCCGGAATCTTAAAAGTAGTAGATAGGGTAAAAGCAAAATTCCGAAGTAAGACAATCCATCTTGTTTTAGGCGGATTTCACCTTATGAAATCGAATAAGCGAGCGATAGAGATAATAGCCGAGAATTTTAAGAAAATAGGTGTAATAAAAACCGGGCCTACGCACTGTTCCGGAGAAATAGCGGAAGGTATTTTTAAAAAATACTATAAAGAGAATTTTGTAGCGATTAAAGTGGGGCAGGAGATAGAAGTTTGATATAAGGATATAGTATTTTAGCCATTGGTGATCAATAGCCAAAAGGAGGCAAAATATGAAGAATAAGATTTTTGGGTATGAGTTGATTCTCGATTTATACGGTTGCGATTTAGGAGTTATGGAATCGAAAAAGGAGCTCACCGAGTACGTGAACAGGCTTTGTCCACTTATAAAAATGGAGAAATACGGTAAGACCCTGCTTAAATATTTTGGGACTAAAAAACCTTATACCAAGGGTTATTCGCTTTTGCAGTTTATCGAAACCAGTTCTATCACAGGCCATTTCAGCGAGCATTGGCGTATTGCATATATCAATATTTTTTCCTGCAAGTCATTTAATCCGGCGATAGCGAAAAAATTTACAAAAGATTTTTTTAAAGCGACAAAAGTGAAAGCCAGATTTATTAAACGGTAAAATAGGAGGCGTACAGTGGAGATCGAGGTAAATGATACTAATTTTAAAAAAGAGGTACTGGAAGAAGGTTTGCCTGTTCTGGTGGATTTTTGGGCCACATGGTGCGGGCCATGTCTTAGGCTTGCGCCGATAGTTGAAGAGATTGCTAAGAACTATAAAGATAAGTTGAAAGTATGTAAATTAAACGTGGATGATGCCTCCGAAACAGCCTCCAAATATGGAGTTATGAGCATACCAACACTGGTATTTTTTAAAGACGGCAAGGTGATAGATGAGCTTGTGGGCGTTGTTCCTAAATCAGATATTGAAGATACAATTAATAAATATATATGATTAACGAGAAAAGGCTGTGTTATGGATTTCAGGCAGATAGACCAGGCAAGAAAAATATTAGGGTTAGGAGAAGAGGCAGGTATGGAAGAGATCAAAGAGGTTTTCAGAAACCTGTCTCTTAAATACCACCCCGATAGGTGCAAAGATAAAGATAAAAAGCGGTGCGGAGAAATATTTAAAAAAATAGCTCACGCGAAAGATATTATCACCGCGTACTGTGCTAATTACAGATATTCTTTCATGGAAAAAGATGTCAATAAGAATATTATGTCAAAAGAGCAGTATGAACACCTTAAGAGGTTTTATGACGGCTGGATTGGGAATTTGGATTTATGACATATTTGATGAAATACACTTAAGCCCCTGTGGCTATAAGGGCTGATGTATGAATAGTGTTTTTGATTTATATAGCAAACAATATGATGCTTGGTATAGCAGGCATGAATTTGCTTTTTTATCAGAAATAGAGGCAATAAAAAAGGTTCTGCCGCCTGCTGGAAATGGCCTTGAAATAGGTGTCGGCACAGGCAGATTTGCCTCTTCTTTGGGTATTGCAACAGGCGTGGACCCTTCACGTGAAATGCTTAGGATTGCTAAAGAAAGGAGCGTAAATACTCACCTGGGTTTTGGTGAGATGCTCCCATTCCCAAATGAGGTTTTTGATTACGCAGCAGTTATTATTACTTTATGTTTTGTAAGAAATCCCAAAAAAGTTATTGAAGAAGCATACAGGGTATTAAAGAAAAGCGGCAAAGTAATAATTGGTATAGTAGATAGAGAAAGCTTTTTAGGTAAATTTTACCAGCATAAAGAAAGCGTATTTTATAAGAAGGCAAGATTTTTTAGTGTTATAGAAGTAACAGAGTTACTTGAAGAATCCGATTTTTCTTCCTTTTCCTACTATCAGACAATATCTATCCT
>CAZBNF010000150.1:0-1270 GCA_964493115.1 uncultured Planctomycetia bacterium
AGGGCTGAAAACGCTGCTTATTATAATGAAAAACTTGCAGATACCGGCCTGACCACACCGTATCTTCCGAAGACGAATACGCATATATATCATCAATATACTTTAAGGGCAAAGGATAAGGCAGAAAGGGATGCAATAGTCAAAGCCTTGCAGGAAAAGGATATTGATGCAAGGACATTTTATCCAATACCTCTTCATCTTCAGCCGTGTTTTTCTTACCTTGGGTATAAAAAAGGAGATTTTCCTGAATCAGAAAAGGCAGCAGAGGAAGTTTTCTCTATACCAGTCTATCCGGAGCTTACAATAGAACAGATGAACTATGCTATTGAAGCCATTAAAGAGCAATTATAACAGGCAAAGGAAAAGGTTAAGGCAAAGGAAATTATTTACTCCTATCTTTACCTTTACCTCTACCTTTACCTATTAAAGAAGGAATCAATACTATGCATATTCTTATAACAGGCGGAGCAGGTTTTATAGGCAGCAATTTCATAAGGTATATGCTCTCTAAATACCGCAGCTGCAAAATAACCAACCTTGACAAGCTAACCTACTGCGGCAATCTCAGTAACTTAAAAGATATAAGTAGGAACAAGAATTATAAATTTGTAAAAGCGGATATATGTGATGCAAAGGCCGTTCTTTTGGCAATGAAAGCCTGCGATGCTGTTATAAATTTCGCGGCAGAAAGCCATGTTGACAGGTCCATAAAAAACTCCGCTGAATTTATCAGGACAAATATAGACGGTACAAGGGTTCTATTGGATGCTGCAAGAAAGCTAAAGATAAAAAAAATTCTTCAGATATCAACTGATGAAGTTTACGGCGATATAAAAAAGGGCCTGTCCAAAGAAACGGATAACCTTATGCCAAACTCACCTTATGCCGCAAGTAAGGCAGCGGCGGATATCCTATGCCGCTCATATTTTAAGACATATAACCTACCTGTTATAATAACGAGAAGTTCTAATAATTTTGGGCCGTATCAGTATCCTGAAAAGGTAATACCTCTTTTTTTAACAAATGCTATAGAGGGTAAGCCCCTGCCTCTTTACGGAGACGGGATGAATGTAAGAGACTGGATATATGTGACTGATAACTGTTCAGGGATAAATTTGGCATTACAGAAAGGAAAGCCGGGCGAGATTTATAATATTGGCGGCGGCAACCAGATAAAAAACATAGATATAGCCAGACAAATTCTGACAATTCTTGGTAAAGAAAAAAAGTTATTATCTTTTGTAAAGGATAGGCCTGGCCATGACAGGCG
>CAZBNF010000150.1:1370-2484 GCA_964493115.1 uncultured Planctomycetia bacterium
ATAGGTGTTGATATACGAAGCAAGGAAAATCAATTAGATATTACTAAGCCTAAGGAAGTCAATAATTTAATAAAAAATATAAATCCGGACATTATTATTCATACAGCAGCTTATACGGATGTCGACGGGTGTGAAAATACCCCTGAAAAGGCTTATATGGTAAATGTAGAAGGCACAAAGAACATAGCGCAGGCCGCTAAAAACGCCGGGGCCTTTTTAATCTATCTAAGCACAGATTATGTTTTTGATGGCAAAAAGAAAACCCCTTATACTGAAAAAGACGAACCATGCCCAATAAGCGTATATGGAAAATCCAAACTTTCAGGCGAAAAAGCCATAAAAGACATGCTTGATAATTATCTCATAATACGCACAAGCTGGTTGTTTGGAAAAGGCGGCAAAAACTTTGTAGATACTATAATAGAAAAGGCAGAAAAAAGCCAGGCCCTTAAAGTAGTTGACGATCAAATAGGCTGCCCAACATACGCAGTAGATTTAGCCGATGCTATTTTAAGACTCTGTCATTCTGAGGGAGCGTTAGCGACCGAAGAATCTAAAAGAGTCATACCTGCAACCCTAAACATCGCCAACTCGGGCTCCTGTTCATGGTATGAATTTGCAAAGGAAATTATACAATCAAAAGGCATAAAAAATACAGAACTTAAACCAGCGTCTTCCGATGAAATAACCAGGCCCGCTAAAAGGCCGAAGATGTCTGCCCTTGATAATTCAGAGTATATAAAATTAATTGGTAAGGCATTGCCAACCTGGCAGGATGCATTAAAACGCTATCTAAGGGAGGAATTGAATTGAAGAAAGCACTTATAAAAATGAAGCCATGGCAACCAAAGGTATTTTTTAATGACCTTGTAAAGATGATGGTAGAGAGTGATTTGGAGGTTTTTAAAAGATAATATATGAAAATAAGTGGTTTTACCATAGCAAGAAACGCTATCAAGCATAAATACCCGATAAGAGAGTCAATTCTTTCCATACTGCCTATATGCGATGAATTTATAGTAAATCTCGGTGATTCAGAAGACACAACACGCGAGCTGGTAGAATCGATAAAAAGCCCTAAGATAAGGATTATTCCTCACAAATGGGATCTGAG
>CAZBNF010000151.1:0-2482 GCA_964493115.1 uncultured Planctomycetia bacterium
GCCTTCTTCCTTGAAAGGTTAAGTCTGCCCTGCTGATCTATCTCAACAAGTTTTACCATGATCTCATCGCCAAGCTTTACAATGCTATCCACATCCTTTACGTACTCATCTGAAAGCTCTGATACGTGGCAAAGCCCTTCCTTACCTGGTATTATCTCGCAAAACGCGCCAAAGTTCATTATCTTTTTTACAGTTGCCTTGTAGATCTTTCCTACCTCGGGCTCTTCAACGATTTTAGCGATTATATCCATTGCCTTTTTAAGGGCAACGGGGTCATTTGAGGCTACATTTACCGTGCCATCATCAGCTACATTTATATCGACACCCGTATCAGCTATAATCTTCTTTATCACTTTTCCGCCGGGGCCTATGATGTCTTTTATCTTATCTGTGCTTATCTTTATGGTCTCTATCCTCGGCGCGTATTGTGAAAGACTGCCCTTTGGAACAGATATAGCCTTATTCATATTGTCTAATATCTTTAAGCGAGCGTTTTTGGCAGCTGCTATCGCGTCCTTTACGATATCCATGGTAATACCTGATTTAATCTTTACATCCACCTGAAGAGCTGTTATGCCCTCTGATGTGCCTGCTACCTTAAAATCCATATCACCATAATGGTCTTCAAGGCCGGCTATATCAGTAAGAATAACAGAATTTTTTCCTTCTTTGACAACCCCTATGGCTATCCCTGCTACAGCGCCTTTGACAGGCACCCCCGCGTCCATCAGGGCAAGAGAACCTGCGCAGACTGTTGCCATGCTCGATGAACCATTGCTTTCAAGCACATCAGAGACAATACGCACTGTATAAGGAAACTCCTCTTTTGACGGTATAACCGGCTGAAGGGCTCTTTCAGCTAAAGCCCCGTGGCCTATCTCACGCCTTCCGACTCCCCTTATGGGTTTTGCCTCGCCAACGCTAAAAGGCGGAAAATTATAATGAAGCATAAATGTCTTTTTCCGGTCGCCCTCAAGGGACTCTATTGACTGCTCATCAGAACCTGTGCCAAGAGTTACTACTGAAAGAGACTGAGTCTGTCCTCTTGTAAAAAGAGAGGAGCCGTGAGTACGAGGAAGAATTCCGACCTCAGATTCAATTACTCTTATATCATCAAAGCCTCTCTGGTCGACTCTTTTTTTCTGCTTTATTATCATATCGCGCACAATTTTCTTTTCTATGCTATTAAGCGCATTTGTTATATCAGATGCCTTAACATCGCTCCCATCTATTACAAGCCTATCTATAATCTCCTGAGAAAGAATAGCCATCTGCTCAATTCTTTCCTCTTTAATAGGCATTGAATTGATCTCTGAAAGCCTGGCCGATGCCATTTCTTTAACCTTTTCCATAAGTTTTTCGTCTAATTCTTTTATCTGGGCCTTAAGTTCTTTTTTACCGCACTCTTTTGCAAGTTCATTCTGAAGAGCTATGCATTTCTGGCACTCTGAAAAACCAAGCTCAATGGCTTTTAAAAATACATCTTCAGACACCTCTTTAGAGCCTGATTCTATCATTAAGATACCCTCTTTGCCCGCGCATACTACAATATCAATATCTGATTCACCAAGTTCGGCGTAAGTAGGGTTTATTATAAATCCTTCTTCATTGCGCGCTATCCTGACAGCGCCCAGAGGCCCAAGATATGGTATGCCTGCTATCTGTACCGCGCTTGAGGCGCCTATGACAGAGAGTATATCAGGGTCATTTTCACCATCACTTGATACAACCATTGCCATAATCTGGACTTCGTTGGCCATGCCTTCAGGGAAAAGAGGCCTTATCGGCCTGTCTATCAAACGTGCTGTTAGTATCTCGCGTTCCGTAGGCCGGCCTTCTCTTTTAAAATACCCGCCGGGTATCCTTCCAGCGGCATAGGTTTTTTCACGATAGTCCACCATAAGAGGGAAAAAATCCAATCCTTCCCTTACCTGCCTTGACATAACCGCTGTCACAAGTACAACCGTATCCCCACAGGAAACTGTCACTGCACCGTCCGCCTGTTTGGCAAGCTTGCCTGTTTCAATTACTATTTCCTTGTTTCCTATCATTGCTTTTACTGTCTTTTTCATTTTTTCTCCTTTTTTTTGGGGCCAGGCCCGAAAAATACAACACTCCCCTATATGCCAAACCAAGTTGCAGCCAGAGGGGAGCGCGCTCCAAATACAATCAATTTAAACCGAACTTATCTTCTAATATTAAGTTTTTCTATAAGCTTGATATACTCTTCTCTTGAGTTTTTCTGCAGGTAATTTAAAAGTGTTCTGCGCTGTGAGACCATCTTTAAAAGCCCGCGCCTTGAGTGGTGGTCTTTTTTATGCATCTTGAAATGTCCTGTAAGGCTGTTGATCCTCTCGGTAAGAAGGGCAATCTGCACATGCGCGGAGCCTGTATCTTTTTCGTTTATCTTGTTCTCTTTGATAATTACCTGTTTTTTATCTTTTGCGATTGCCATTGCTGTTATTATCTCTCCTCCAATTCT
>CAZBNF010000152.1:0-2436 GCA_964493115.1 uncultured Planctomycetia bacterium
AAAGCCTATAAAAGTACCCTTCAGAACTTCGGAAAGACAATTCAGCTTTACACCCCGCTTTATGTATCAGACTTCTGCGATAATCACTGCTTGTATTGCGGTTATAATGCAAATGTCAATATTCCCAGGAAAAAGCTTGAGCTTTTTGAAGTTGAGCAGGCGGCAAAACACATCTCAGGCACAGGCTTAAAGCATATACTTCTTTTAACAGGCGGTTCTGAGAAGATGAGCCCTGTATCTTATATAAAAGATTGTGTAAGCGTACTAAAAAAATATTTTAGTTCTATCTCTATAGAGGTTTACCCGCTTTCAGAGGATGGATACAAGCAGCTTATAGAAGAAGGCCTTGACGCACTTACGATATACCAGGAAACTTATGATAGGCTCATATATGATTCTGTTCACCCTAAAGGGCCTAAAAAGGATTATTTTTTCAGGCTCGATGCGCCGGATAGGGCCTTAAAACAGAATATAAGGGCAATAAGCATAGGCGCTTTACTTGGGCTTAATGATTTCAGGCAAGATGGTTTTTTCACAGGCCTTCACGCCGAGTATTTACAGGATAATTTTCCCTGTGCAGAGATAAGCGTATCTGTGCCACGGATAAGACAGGCAGCAGCAGGATATATACCCTCTTTTAATGTAACGGATAGAGATGTGGCCCAGCTAATTCTTGCCATAAGAATGTTTTTACCCAGGGCAGGTATAACCTTGTCAACAAGAGAAAGCCCGGCTTTTCGGGACAATATGCTCCAACTAGGGGTTACAAAATTATCAGCCCAATCAGTTACATCTGTTGGCGGGTGGCTATCAGGCGCGGACGTATATGAAAAACTCGAACAATTCAGCATATCTGATAAAAGAACTGTAAGGGATATAAGAAAGCTTCTTAAGGATAAAGGTTATCAGCCTGTTTTTAAAGACTGGATGAATATTTAAAATGAGTTCTTTCATAGATTTTTTAGAAGAAAAATTGGGCACAGAATATATAAAAAAGGCGCGATCCGCGAAAGTCGGTATAGCCGGTTGTGGCGGGCTGGGAGGAAACTGCGCGTTTAATCTTGTAAGGTCAGGCATTATAAAACTAACACTCGTTGATTCTGATTTTGTTGAGCCCAGAAATCTTAACAGGCAGTTCTTTTTTTATGATCAGATAGGCATGTCAAAGCCCGAGGCATTAGCGGAAAATCTTAGGAAGATAAATCCGGAACTGGAATTAGACGTCGTAAAAAAAAGAATAAGCAGAGAAAATGTAAAAGATATATTTAAAGACTGCGAAATAATAATAGAGGCGCTTGATCAGGAACAGGGAAAAGCAATGATAGTAGAAAACCTGCTCGCTGAGACAACATTTATAGTCTCGGCATCAGGGATAGCGGGCTTTGGAAATTCAGACAGGGTAAAGGTCCATCGTCTAAAGAAAAACCTCGTTGTAATAGGCGATCTTGCCACAGGCATAGATAAGGCGCCGCCATTATCGCCGATGGTCAATATCGCGGCCGCAAAGCAGGCAGATGTAGTGATAGAATATATTATGAGAAAATAGGTAATTATAGTATAATATCCACAAAAATAAGAGGACAATCAAATGGAAAATATTAGATTAGTATTATTGCGCCACGGTGAAAGCTTTTGGAATAAAGAAAATCGTTTTACAGGCTGGACAGATGTGGACCTTTCCCAAAAAGGCATTGATGAAGCAAATGAAGCAGGCGAGACATTAAAAAAACAGGGCTTCATATTTGACGTTGCCTTTACGTCCGTTTTAAAAAGAGCCATAAGGACATTGTGGATTACGCTTGATAGAATGGACCTAATGTGGATACCTGTCTTCCGTTCATGGCGTTTAAACGAAAAACATTACGGCGGCTTACAGGGATTAAACAAATCTGAGACAGCTCAAAAATACGGGGAAGATCAGGTCCTCTTATGGAGGCGTGCCTATGATATACAGCCGCCCGCGCTTGAAAAAAGTGACTCGCGCCATCCGATAAATGACCCGCGCTATAAGGGGCTTGATGAAAAAAATATTCCTGCGACAGAATGCCTTAAAGATACTGTTGAGCGTTTCCTGCCATACTGGCATAATGAGATTGTGCCTGTATTAAAATCCGGAAAGAGAGTGCTGATATCAGCCCATGGAAACAGTTTAAGGGCACTGGTAAAGTATCTTGATAATATATCAGATGCGGATATAGTAAATCTTAACATACCCACAGGCATGCCGCTTGTATACGAGCTCGATCAACACTTAAAGGCAATAAAACATTATTATCTTGGCGATGCCCAAAAGGTGAAAAAAGCCATGGAGGCTGTCGCAAGCCAGGGCAAAGCGAAATCTTAGGCAATTATTGCTTGCCTGTTGAATATATTTTTGCTATACTCATTTTTATTTAAAATGACTATATAAGTGCGAGGATGGCGGAATTGGCAGAC
>CAZBNF010000153.1:0-2397 GCA_964493115.1 uncultured Planctomycetia bacterium
AGGCCTATTATAAAAGACCATGATAATATCATAAATATCCATCCGCCTATATTCATAAAGCCGCCCTCTTAATGATAGGTTTGCATCTTTCGCCTGTTCCATGCAATCTTAACAAGTATACAAAGCGTTGTAAATATAGCCACAAGTCCGAGCCGCGTGCCCAGAACATAAGGCCTTAAACTTTTATCAATCCCCTTCATCATGATAAAAGGCAGGCCATCCTGCGCCAGCCAAAAACCAAGTATCAATAGCAAGAATAATGGCGTTATATATTTTATAATAAATTTATAGATTCTTGGTATGCGCATCATCGATCCGTGATGCATCTCATCCCATGCCTTATCTATTCCGAATACCCAGGCAAATAATATTGTCTCAACAGTGGCAAAGACAACTAAGCAGAATGTCCCGCCCCAAAAATCAAGTTCATCTACAACACCTTTGCCCAGCAGGAATATGGCCGGCTGGCACAGCAGAAAAGTGATCGCTCCAAATATAAATGTTGCCTTCTTTCTCATGAGATTAAACTCATCCTCCAGGAAGGCTATGGCAGGCTGCGCAAGGGATATAGCAGATGTAACGCCTGCTAAAAAAAGCATGCCAAACCACAAAAAACCAAATACCGCTGACATGGGTATATGCTCAAGCATAACAGGCATCGTGACAAAGCTTAAATTAAAAGCGCCCTGCTTGGATACCTCGACAACACCTTGCGGGCCAAAAAAGGCAAAAGCAGCCGGTATTATTATAGAGCCTCCCAGTATAACCTCCGCGAATTCATTTGTGCTTGCCGCGGATAATCCTGATAACGCGACATCATCCGCCTTTTTCAGATAACTCGCGTATGTAAGTATTACGCCGATTCCCACGCTTAATGTAAAAAACATCTGGCCTGCGGCGGCAAGCCACACCTTTGCCTGTTTTAATGCGGCGAAATCAGGATTCCATAAGAATCCTAATCCGTTTAGGCTATTCCATGAAGGCATCGATGCATTGGGGGCGCCAAGTGTCAGCACTCTTATCATTATCACCCCGGCAAAGATAAAAAGAACAGGCAGGGCGATTTTGCACAATCTCTCTATACCGACTTTTATTCCATAATACACTACCGTTATATTCAAAATAAATGTTATAAGAAAAAAAATATAAGCAACCCCTATACCGTTAAAATACTGATTCTCTATAAGGCCCTGAAAACCCTGTAGAAAATTTGTCATACCTGCCTGAGTGGTAACGCCTTTATATTTTCCGATAATCGAAAACACGCTGTAGGCAAGGCACCATGATTCTATATACGTATAGTAAATAAAGATAATCATCGGCCCGAATATGCCTATTACGCCGAAATATTTTATAAAACGATTCTTCTTCCACATGCTGTGGAATATGCCGGGTGCTGTTGAGTGCTCAAAACCTCCTCCAAACCTTCCCGCTGTCCATTCTATCCACATAAGTGGTATGCCTAAGAGAAGAAAAGATATAAAATAAGGTATCATAAAAGCCCCGCCGCCGTTTTGAGCGGCCTGTACAGGAAAACGCAGGAAATTACCCAGGCCAACAGCGCTTCCTGCAACCGCGAGTATAACGCCTATCTTAGAACCCCATCTCTGTCTTTTTTTCATACTCTTAATCCCGCTGATATTTTACCTGCATAAGGCAGAGGCCTTTGGCAGGGGCTGTTGGCCCTGCCCGTTTCCTGTCTTTTGCATTTAAAATATCTCCGATACTTTCAGGCCCAAGTTTACCTCTTCCTATTTCTATAAGCGTACCGACAATATTGCGCACCATATTATAAAGAAAACCGTCTGCCTCGATATCAATGGCAATAATATGGCCCTGCTTTTTTACAGATAGTTTCTTGATGTTTCTTATGGAACTTCTGTCTCTCTTATCCGATGCCTGAAAAGACCGGAAATCTTTTCTCCCTATTAATACCCGAGCTGCCTTTTGCATTAATTTATGATCGAGCTTGTAAGGTATATGATATTGATATAGCCTGTTGAAAGCTGAGGCATGCGGACAATTTAATATCTGATAGCAATAGGTTTTTGAAAGCGCATCAAATCTGGAATGAAAGTTAAGGCTGGTTTCTTTTACGCTTACGATAACAATGTCTTTCGGAAGAAGCCCGTTTAGGGCGCGCTGAATCTGCTTAAGGGATATTTCGGATTTTGTCTTGAAATTCGCGGTTTGGCCTAATGAGTGCACGCCTGAATCTGTGCGGCCTGAGCCAATAAGTTTTATATGTTCCTGAAGTATACTGCTTAAAACTGTTTCTATGGTTTGCTGTATGGTGTTCTGAGGCCTTGCGCGGTTTTTATTGTTTTGCGTCTGCCAGCCGTTATAGTTTGTCCCGTCATATTCTATCTTGAGTCTAATATTTCTCATTTTTATCGT
>CAZBNF010000154.1:0-2393 GCA_964493115.1 uncultured Planctomycetia bacterium
GCGCTTAATTGAAAGCGCGTGGCCTGTTTTTAGATCAACCTCAACCACAGCACCGTGTATACGAACATCCGCTTCCGCCATTTCAAATTTTACGGGCATCTGGGTAAGAAACCTCTCTAATATCTGCTCTTTTTTTCTTCCTATGACAGAGTCCATCGGCCCTGTCATGCCGATATCAGTAATATATGCTGTGTGTTTATGCAGCAACCTTTCATCCGCGGTCTGAATATGAGTATGCGTGCCGAAAACGCAGGAGACCATACCATCTAAAAACCATCCCATGGCAACCTTTTCACTTGTCGCCTCGGCATGAATATCTACAAATATGGTGCTGGTCTCTTTGCGAAGTTTTTCAACACATTCCTTTGCGATTCTAAAAGGGCAATCCACTGCCTGCATAAAAACACGGCCTATCAGATTAATAACGCCTATGCTCTCTCCTGTGCGCGCCTTAAAAACATAACAGCCAAAACCGGGAGCTATATCAGGATAATTAGCAGGACGGAGAAGCCTATATTCTCTTGCGATATATTCCGCTGTCTCTTTTTTCTTCCAGATATGGTCACCTGATGTAAGAACATCAATACCATATGAAAAGAGCTCGTTTGCAATATTTTCTGTCACGCCGCTTCCTCCTGCGGCATTTTCCGCATTGGCAATAGTAAAGCCAATGGATTCCTGTTTTTGTATGTTCTTTAATTGTTCTTTTAATATATTCCTGCCGGGCGCGCCTGTAATATCACCTATCAATAAAACGTTCATCGCTTCCTTCCGTTTATCTTTATCTGGCGTACTCCGTTGCGCGAGTCTCGCGTATAACTGTAACCTTTATTTCGCCGGGATAATCGAGATTTTCCTCTATTTTTTTCGTTATATCCCTTGCCATACTGATTGCCTGCAGATCGTTTATCTTATCGGGCTGTACTATCACTCTTACCTCACGGCCTGCCTGTATCGCAAATGATTTCTCAACCCCTTTAAACGCGTCTGCTATTCCTTCTAATTTTTCGAGCCTTTTTACGTATGTCTCAAGGGTTTCCCTGCGAGCACCGGGGCGTGTCGCACTTATCGCGTCTGCGGCCTGCACTAATACAGCAAGCACAGAGTTTGCCTCTATATCCTGATGATGGGCCTCAAGGGCATGAATCACTGCCTCTGTTTCGCCATATTTGCGAGCTAAATCAGAGCCGATCTTGGCATGGCCTCCTTCAACCTCATGGCTTACAGCTTTTCCTATATCATGGAGTAGGCCTATTCTCTTTGAAAGATTAAAATCGATGTTCAATTCCCCGGCCATTACGCCCATAATATAGGCTACTTCTTTTGAGTGCTGTAAGGCATTCTGGCCATAACTGGTCCTGTATTTTAATCTGCCTAAAAGTTTTATTATTTCAGGGTGCAGGCCATGTATATTGACATCAAAGGCGGCCTTTTCACCTTCTTCGCGTATATTGACCTCCATTTCTTTTTTCACTTTTTCCACTAATTCTTCTATCCTTCCGGGGTGTATCCTGCCGTCTTCTATAAGCTTCTCGAGTGTGCGCCTTGCTATTTCGCGCCTTACTATATCAAAGCTTGAAAGAGTTACCGCTTCAGGCGTATCATCAACAATTATATCGACTCCTGTGGCAACTTCTAGAGCACGTATATTTCTTCCTTCACGCCCAATTATTCGGCCTTTCATATCATCGCTTGGAAGGCTTACAACACTTACTGTTGACTCAACCGTATGGTCTGCCGCATAACGTTGTATAGATAAGCTTATTATCTCGCGTGCTTTTTTATCGGCCGATTCCTTTACCTGCTCCTCTAACCTCTTAAGTGTCACTGCGGCCTCCTGCTTCGCCTCTTCCTGCATTCTTAAGACGAGCAGCCTCTTAGCCTCATCTGAGGACATGCCCGCAACGCGCTGTAACTTTTGTTTTTCCTCTGCCAAGACCTTTATAAGCTCTTCCTCTTTGCTTGTTATGCTTTCCTGTTTCTGGATTATGGTGTTTTCTTTTTGCGTTACGTCTTTTTCTTTTCTGTCAATCAAATCTGATTTCCGCTCAATGTTTTCTTCTCTCTGCATCAGACGCTTTTCTAATTCCTTTAACTCCTGGCGGGTGTCTTTTGTCTCAATTTCAAAATCGGCGCGCATTTTAAGCTTCAGGTCTTTTGACTCAAGTTCTATTTCTTTTTTAAGATTCTGCGCCTCTTTCTGCGCCTGTTCTACTATCTGCTTTGCCTTTTCGCCGGCAAATGTGTTCTTCTTTGATGATATTACATTGCTCAAGAAAAACCCTAAAGCAAAAAATACCACGCCTGTAACGAGCGCGGAAAAAGATAAGACTATCGGGTTTATGCTGTCTAACATGGGTACACCTTATTCCTTTCTATGTTTAAACCTGTAT
>CAZBNF010000155.1:0-2388 GCA_964493115.1 uncultured Planctomycetia bacterium
GCCTGGCAATGGTATGAAACGCCCAGGCTTAATATCCCATAATCTTTGCTGCCGGGTTTTGCTGTAATACGCTCCGCTACTTCTTTTTGTACGGTTATAAATATAGAATCTATAAGGGCCTTTTGGGCTATCAAGTGAAATATTATAGGAGAGGTAATATAATAAGGCAGGTTTCCAATTATCTTTATTTTGTTTTTTAAACAGGGGATAGAGTATTTTAATATGTCAGAATTTATTATCTCTATATTATCTTTGCCTTTGAAAAAATCTTTCAACAGAACCGAAAAACCCCTGTCTTTTTCCACAGCAATCAGTTTCCTGCAAACAGGCTGTATGCCTTCTGTAAGAGCGCCCAGTCCCGGCCCGATCTCCAACACTGTTTCATGTGTTTTTATATCGCAAAGCCCTACTAAACGATCTCTTTTACTCTGCAGTATCAAAAAGTTCTGGCCCATCGCCTTGTTTACATAAAGGCCATTTTCTTTTACTATCCTTTTGATTTCCGATGCACTCAGCAAGTTATATAACCTTTAATAATTTAAATACATATCAATAGCTGTCTTTATGGCCTGCTTCATGCTGTCAGGGTTAGCAATACCTTTACCCGCGATATCAAGCGCTGTACCATGGCCGGGTGATGTACGAATAAATGGAAGCCCTAATGTGATATTGACTGAGCTGTTACGCCCTATCATCTTAAGCGCTACCAGGCCCTGATCATGATACATACATAATACAGCATCATAGGCCCCCTTCATCAAATCGAAGAAAACCCCATCTGCGGCTAAAGGCCCTTTTGCGTTTACCCCTTTTCTTCTGGCATCTTTTATCGCAGGAAGGATAATTTTTCTTTCTTCATCGCCAATCAGGCCATTATCGCCTGCGTGTGGATTCAAACCGCACACGGCTATAAGAGGCTTTCTCGTTTTGAAATAGCGCCTAAGATGTAAATCCGCGAGAACCAGCTTATCCGATATGCCTTCCCTGCTTAAAGATTTGGATATGTCTTTCACGGGCACATGCGTGGTAGCTAAAAAAACTTTAAGCCGATCCGATGTAAGCATCATCGCGTATTTTTTAGCGTTTGTAAGGTGGGCAAGAAACTCTGTGTGGCCTTTATATTTAAACCCTGATAATCCCGCGGCATGTTTATCAATAGGGGCAGTAATAAGAATATCTGCCTTACCTGATTCTATTAATTTTACCGCTTTTTCAATATAATGTATGGATTCTCCGCCAAGAACGCCTGATATTTTACCTTGAGAAAACTTCGACTTGCACTTTTCTGAAACGTCGAAAAACAGTATATTACCCTTAGAAAAATTTATTTGGCTTTCATCTTCTATCCTCGCATATACAATATTTTTTTTATTCTTACGGCAAGCTCTTTTAAAAAGACTTTCATTTCCTATAATTAAAAAATTGGCGAGCCTTCTTATAGCAGGGCTTGCCAATGCCTTTGATATCACCTCAGGCCCTATACCCGCGGGATAACCCATGGTTATACAGGCGCAGGGGCAAGGCTTAATTAATCTTGATATACGCATCCTCTTTTAATTTACCTACAAATTCTCTTAATGTCAGTTCTGACTCTCTCTGGAAGAGTCTTTCTTTTATTATATCGTTTACTTCTATTATCGGTACAGTGCCTGCCTGCTTTTTATCTAAAACCATTACTATATAAAAACCTGATCCTGTTTCAATAATATTTGATATCTCACCCGGGTTAAGTTGGGATATAGCATTTTCAATTTCAGGAATTGTGCTCCCTGCAGGCATATAACCCATATCACCTCCTTTATCGGTGTTTGGGCCTTGCGAAAACTGATTTGCAAGCATGTCAAAATCTTCACCCTGGCCTATTCTCTTAAGGATATCCTCAGCAAGTTTTCGAGCGCTATAAAGTGTTTCCTGATCTAAAGGTTTTACAAGAAGCACTTTAAAGCGAACCATATCAGGCATGGAAAAATCTTTTATATTTCCATAATAATACGCTGTTACCTGCGTAGGGCTTATGCTTACCCGGCTGGCTATAATGCCATTTACGAGCTTGCGCATCATAATCTGTTCTTCATATTTTTTCTTAAGCCTTGCGATTGTCACGCCTGAAGCGCTTATTGCCTTGTAAAATTCTTCATCACTGTCAAATCTTTGTTTTACATCTTCAAGCCGCTCCTGGATTTCGAAATCATCAACCATTACTTTTCTTTTTTTGGCTTCCTGAAATATAAGTTTTTCTTCTATAAGCCTGTTCAGGGCGTCCTGCCTTGCCTCATCCATTTTCTGCTCTAAACCCTCTTCGCCATAACGCAGCCTGTAATCAGCTATAAACGGGAGCATAGACTCCTTCAGCTCACTTTCTGTAATGATATCCTCATTGACAACAGC
>CAZBNF010000156.1:0-2382 GCA_964493115.1 uncultured Planctomycetia bacterium
CTTTAGATTTTCGATTCTTTGTTCCGATTTTACTACACAAAATAGTAACTGGGGTGGCTGACGGGGTTTGAACCCGCGACCACTTGAGCCACAGTCAAGTGCTCTACCAACTGAGCTACAGCCACCACAAAACATCTAATCACAAACTTCTTAGGAACGGTTCTTGAGCACACGTACTCGTGCTCAAGAACCGTTCCTAAGCACAACATGGTGCGCCCGGCACGACTCGAACGTGCGACCCTCTACTTAGAAGGCAGATGCTCTATCCAACTGAGCTACGGGCGCATTTAGTTCACAGTTAACAATGAACTATCAACAATGAACAATGAACAAATATGGTCGGGGCGGCCAGATTCGAACTGGCGACCCCCTGGTCCCAAACCAGGTGCTCTAGCCAAACTGAGCCACGCCCCGAACCAAACTTATAGGTAAAACTGGTATTAGCAAAATTTGGTTCGGGGCACGCCCCAATCCAAACTTTGACAATAGTGGTTTTGTATAATTTTCAAACTGTATATAAATTGTATACAGTTGTATACATTTTGTATACAGGTTTAGTCACTCTAATTCCTACGTAATTAATTATTATACTTGCGATAGCGAATATAGTCAATCACAAAACAACCAACGATAATAAGGCAGAATAAGATGAATATATCACCATGTTGAGTGTAAAAGGTGAGCCCTGAATCTGAATATATGTTTATAGTATCTGTTATATGGCCTTCTACGAAGAGTTCTTTGGGCTTGGGATTGCCTGCCTGCCGGCAGGCAGGCTTCGTCACATCTTGTTTCCCTCGCAATGACGAGAGCCTGCCCACCCTGTCTATAAAACAGGTCAGCCCTGTATTTGCAGGACGGGCAACGGGGCGCCTGTTTTCAATTGCCCTGAAAACAGAATTAGCAGCATGCTGATAGGCCGCGCAACTTCTGCCAAACCATGTGTCATTCGTCATATTTACCATAAACTCAGCCCCTTCTCTTACAAAGCGCCTTACCATACCAGGAAATATATCCTCAAAACAGATAAGAGTGCCAAATGCGGCGCCTTTAAGCTTAAACAATGTGTATTCATCGCCAGGGGTAAAGTTACCTGTTATGGGGAAAAACCTTTCTATTCCAGGCATATATTTTACAAACGGAATAAACTCTCCGAACACTACAAGGTGCAATTTATCGTAGCGCTGTAATATATGGCCCTTATCTGAAAACAAAACCGCGCTGTTAAACTCAACCTCTCTTTCTTTATCATCAATACCAACCATTGGGGTGCCTAAAAGTATCGGTATACCTGTTTTTTTTGACAGGTTTTCCATATAACGCATAAGGCGTGAATCTCTGTTAAGATAACCTGGGATAGATGTCTCGGGCCATATGATTATATCAGGCCTGTCTTTGGCTGCTTTCAGGGTAAGCCTTTCGTATTTATCAAGTATGTAGTCTTTATACTTGGCATCCCATTTATGCATCTGCTCTATATTGCCCTGGATTAAAGACACTTTAAAGCTCTCAGCATTATCTTTATCGGCACTGAATTGGCTTATCTGCCCCTTGCCATACAGCAAGACTGCAATAACTATAAACAACACAGCCAGTACCTCAAATAATACCTTTACCTTTACCTTTACCTCTTCCTTTACCTTTGTCTTATCATTTAAAACAGATATAATCGCAAATACACTAAAGTTTACAAGCACTATTAAAAATGACACTCCATAGGCACCTGTAATATCTGATATTTGTATAACGGGTAATTGCTTGTATTGAGAATAGGCTAAGATATTCCACCCAATTCCGCCAAAAAGATTTGCGCGTATGTATTCAAGCAGGCACCATGCGCAGGGAAGAATTAGATATTTGGTATGCAGTATATGGTATTTAGTATTTCGTAAAGCAGCGGAAAAAAATAGTCCGAAAATGCCAAAATATAGACCTTGATATAATGAAAGTATTATCCAGCCAATTGGCGTTACCTGGAAAATCCAGTACATGGAGAAAAGGAAAAATAAAACTCCGCAGACATAAGATAGGATAAATGACTGTCGTGGGGGAGTATTTTTAAGGGCAAAAAATAATGGGACAAGGCCTATCCATGCAAGGAATGGGGAATTAAACGAGGAAAAACTTAAGGATAATAAGATGCTTGAAAAGAGTATTAATATAATAGATTTTATGTGGACTTTGGATTGGCCGCTCACGGAGCTCGCGGCACTTCTCCCTAAAGGGACTTCTTTGGTCGCTCGGACATTTCGTCCTCGGTCGCTTCGCAAGATTCGCAATGGCATATATATTATTTTCCGCAGCACTTTTTAAACTTTTTACCGCTGCCGCAAGGACAGGGGTCGTTTCTGCCTACTTTTGCCTCGTCTCTCTTAAACGGCT
>CAZBNF010000157.1:0-2377 GCA_964493115.1 uncultured Planctomycetia bacterium
ATTATTCTTAATTTTACACTAATATATAATTAATGTCAATTTCTATATTCGGTTAATAGGAAATAGGAAACAGGTCTCGAATCAATTCACTGTCATTATGCTATATGGCATACCGTATTGCCTTTGCCTTAAGCAGCGATTTGGCTTTTTTTGCCTTGATTTTAATAATATGCAAAAATACCATCGCTGCGAAGGCAAAGGCAATACGGTATCTTATTTATTAGTGAGCTATGCTCTATAAAAACTAGGATATTATGTTTAACCGCATATAATATGAGACCAGGGCAGGTTATCATCTTTGCCTTTTTCCGCAAGATAATTTTGCATATTTACGCCGCAATCTGCAAATGCCCTGTGCCAGATATCAAAATTAAAGGTTTCCTGCCAGGCGTCAAATCGTGCCCCATTTTTCCACGCGCTTAAAAGCGGGCCTGCCAGATTTTTATCGCCCCTGGAAAACACTGACTCTAACACGCTAATATTGGCATCATTAAATTTAAGCTTGAGATACCTGTGGGGCCTAGACATGTGTAAAAGGATCTTTTGTTTTCTTTGGAGCTCTTCCGCGCCTGCCATGGCCTCTCTTTCAAAGAAAGTATGGGGTTTTGGTATAAAAGATGACACATTTACTACTATATCCGCGGGCTGGCGTGAGACATCTTTTCTTAAAGCGGCAATTGATGCGGCAAATGCTATTATCGCCTCGACATCTTCATCCGTTTCTTGCGGCAGGCCTATCATAAAATAAAGTTTTACCCTGCGCCAGCCCTTAGAAAAGGCCTCTCTTAAAGCGGAGAAAAGCTTTTCTTTTTTTATATTCTTATTTATGATATGGAGCATCCTGTCAGAGCCCGCCTCAGGGGCAAAGGTTAGTCCGCTTTTTTTAATAACACTTATAAGAGACGGCAGGTTCGTTGAGGTGTCCTCTATCCTTAGAGACGGCAGGGAGATGCCTACGCCTAAAGGCAAAAATAATCCCGTAAGCTCCTTTATAAGTTTTTCTATCCCCGGATAGCTGGAGCTTGAAAGTGATAAAAGTGAAAGCTCGTCTAAGCCGGTATTTTTATATGAATCTCCGGCAAGTTCAACTACCTGCGATCTTTCGCGGATCCTGACAGGCCCGTATACTGAACGCGCCTGGCAGAAATGGCAATTGTTAGGGCAGCCCCTCATTATTTCAATTGCTATTCTATCATGCACTGTCTGAATATAAGGAATTACCGGTTTTACGGGAAAACTGTTTTTATCCAATGACCGCACTGTTCGTTTTTTAATCTTTCCTGATCCACTATAAAGAGAGGGTACATATACGCCTTCTATCTTCGACATCTCATCCAGCAGCAATCCCTTTTTGGTTTTATATTTTTTATATACATCCACTATCTCTACGGCAGACTCCTCGCCGTCTCCTACAACAAACATGTCTATGAAATCCGATAACGGCTCAGGATTAACAACGCAGGGCCCACCCGCGATTATAAGCGGATATCTGCCGTCCTTTCTGTCCTTTGCCTGAAACGGAAGGCCTGAAAGATCCAGCATTGTAAGCATATTGGTATAAGACAACTCATAAGAAAAAGAAAAACCTAGTATATCAAACTCCGCAAGCGGCATTTTGTTTTCAAGAGAAAACAAAGAGATATGATTATCCCTCATCGCCTTTTCCATATCAATCCATGGCGTAAAACAGCGCTCGCATAACACCCCTTCCTGAGCGTTTAAAATATGGTAAAGGATCTTCATGCCAAGATTGCTCATACCGATTTCATAAAGATCGGGGCAGCACAGGCAGAATTTAACATCCGCGCTATCCCAGTCCTTTTTTATAGAGTTATATTCATTGCCGATATATCGCGCCGGCTTTCTTACGCTTAACAATAACTCTTCTGAAAGCTCTACTTGTTCCATATAACTCCTATTCATAATCTTACTATGAAAAGTTTGCAGCAATTTTCGCAGGAACGCAAAAATTCACCCAGCGAGTGAATTTTTGCTCCACGCTGCTGCTCGCTCTCGCATAGAAGCTTTACAGGGCGAACCTTGCCCGCTCGCACCAGCAAAGTCCTGCTCAAATTACTTTAAACTTTTCATATAAAATGAGATACTATCCAATTATTACAAATAACCGATTCTGTGAATGGCATCGGCGTGGATATCAAAACAGCTGCTACGTAGCCTTACCATTTTAATCTAATCGTTTATGCCTTTGCCTTAAGCAGCGATTTGGCTTTTTTTGCCCTGATTTTAGATAATCCGCAAAAATACCATCGCTGCGAAGGCAAAGGCATAAACGATATTATAGTATTTGGTATGCTCGTTTAAAACACTTTGCGTTTAAGCCCTACGCTGATGGCGAGTGCTATCATAATCATCGTAG
>CAZBNF010000158.1:0-2304 GCA_964493115.1 uncultured Planctomycetia bacterium
AAAGCGATTTTTAACGGTTTTAAACGTCTAAAATTTCTGCAATATATGATAAAAAAATAAACTAATTGTAAAGAATATCCCACCGATATTCCCATGCAACCCCCACCAATATTATACTTTTAACTATTACTAGTTAATAATAACCTAAAATCATAGCGGTGTCAAAACTTTTTTGCTGTAAATCGAAAAAAATAAACAGACGTTTTGAAACCCAATCGGGATAGTGTGCCCTATAGGGGTCATATCCTAGACCTATAAGGTACACTGTCCCGATTGGGTTTCAAAACGTCTGTAAATTTATCTTACCGCGTAATCACCTTTATGACGGTCTTTTAGTTCGCCTAGCTTGGACTTGTTCCAGTTATTAATCCTGGAGTAGTATCCAACTATCCTTGTCATATGAGTAAGGTTCGGAATGCCTTTTTTTATCTTGTCCCAATCCTGAGTCTCTATTCCGTCATCTGATATAAAAAGCTTGGTATCTCCTTTTCTTATGGCAATACCTGATACGCCTTCATGCTCATGTTCTGCCCACTCATAGCCAAGTATAAGTATTTCAGATATAAAATCTTCCTTTTTCATACACCTAGCTCCTTTTTCTTTAATACCATATCAATATCATTATCCGCTGTAGTAATAGGTGCTATATTAAATTTTTCTACTAAAACATTTAATACATTAGGCGATATAAATGCCGGTAGCGTTGGCCCGAGCTTTATGTTTTTTATGCCCAGCGAAAGCAGGGTAAGCAGTATACATACAGCCTTCTGCTCATACCATGATAGTATAAGGGACAAAGGGAGCCCGTTTACATCGCATTCAAAGGCCCTTGCTAAGGCTATGGCTATTTTTATAGCAGAATAAGCGTCATTGCACTGCCCGCAATCCAATAATCTCGGGATACCATTTATATCTCCAAACTCAAGCGTATTGAACCTGAATTTTCCGCAGGCTAATGTAAGTATCACGCAATCCTTCGGAATTTTTTGCGCAAACTCAGTATAATAATTTCTTCCAGGCTTTGCGCCGTCACAACCTCCTACAAGGAAGAAGTGCCGTATCTTGCCTGTCTTTACAGCATCAATAACCTTGTCAGCCACACCAAGCACGGCATTGTGCGCGAAACCGACTAAGATATCCTTACCTGATCTTGACTCTTTAAAACCCTTAAGCTCTAAGGCCTTGTCTATAACCTTGCTAAAATCCTTAGCGCGATCTTTAGCCTCTACATGTTCGACTCCGGGCCATCTGACAAGGCCTGTTGTAAATATATTAGCATTATAAGACTCTCTGGGTTTTTGTATGCAGTTTGTCGTCATCAATATAGCTGCTGGTATATTTTCAAACTCTTTCTGCTGGTTTTGCCATGCCCCGCCAAAATGGCCAACTAGGTGAGGGTATTTTTTCAAGTTTGGATAACCATGCGCTGGCAACATTTCACCATGTGTATATATATTTACACCTTTGCCTTCTGTCTGCTGCAGCAGTTGTTCAAGGTCAAGCAGGTCATGGCCTGAAACTATTATAGCAGGCCCTTGTTTTATGCCGAGTGAAACCTTTGTAGGCGCAGGGTGACCGAAGTGCCCTGTATGAGCACTATCCAGTACCTCCAGGCATTTAAAGTTGACTTTGCCAAATTCCGTTATCATGCTGATTAAGGCATCAGCATCAAGAGAGTCATCAGCTGTTGCTGATAATACCTTGTAGAAAAAACTGTTTACGCTCTCATCATCCTTGCCTAGAATCGAGGCATGGCCTGCATAAGCTGCCATGCCTTTTAAGCCATAGAGCAAAATCTCGCGCAGGCTTCTTATGTCTTCATTTAGGCCGGGATTAGCCATTACCCCTACTTTCCTTCCCTGCTGTATCAGCTCATCCGGGTTTTTCTTCGGCGCCCAATCTGCGATCTCACCCAGCTGTCCTGTAATATTTATATTGCTCTTCAGGTCTTCTTTAATTGCATACCCCTTAAAGATCATATTCCGGATAGTCTCTGTATCAAAATTTACATTTGTAATTGTTGAAAAGAGCGCCTCTACAACAAATCGATCTGCCTGTTTTCTTTTTAAAGAGGCTATATCTGATTTTACAACGCAGATTGCTATACCTTTTAGCAGATGCAAAAGCGCATCCTGCAATATAGCTGTCTTTTCATCCTTACCGCATACCCCTGCTACTGTGCAGGCCTTGCCACCACCAGTCTGTTCACACTGCCTGCAAAACATACTCATAAATCCTCCCTTTATGCCTTTATCATTATAAGAAGCATCTTAAAAGGCTCCTTTGCCTTTAAAAAATGGGGCT
>CAZBNF010000159.1:0-2268 GCA_964493115.1 uncultured Planctomycetia bacterium
ATAGCGCTTATAGGCAAATATATAATATGCTGTACCAGCTACAGAGCCTGTCCGTCTTCCTTTTGCAACACGCCATCCATGGCCTGTATCAACATCGTCAATGGACGCATAAGGAAGGCATCCTTCACCTTGTCCCGTCGGGGACGGAGAAGATATCACCATCTTGCCCAATTCTGAAAGATAATATCCTGCCTTTGCCTTATATATATTCGATTTTTCTGAATCTCTGTCTCTGTAATATTGGGCCATTATCTCAAAAGCGACTATCATCTGTGCTGTCCATTCAGTTGAGACGACTCCTCCTCTTCCTATGTTGGCTGCCTTTGCAAAATCAAATCCTGTTATATCTACAGACCTGCCTTCAGGGCGATAAAATTTTGTCTGGACTCTACACTCTCTTTCCGCAAATTCCATAATAGCATCAGGATCCATGCCGTTCGCTAAAAGAGTTTTTGGCCCTATGGCTGCTATTGCCCATGAGAAGGTATCTGTCGCTATGGTAGCATCCCCTTTGCCGCGCATAAACCTCTTCTCTGGTTCATTATAACCAACGGTTTTTAGCCAATTAAGAGTAGCGGAGGCAGCTTCTTTATATTCCTCCTGTTTGGTAAGTTCATAAAGCATATTAAACAACGCATATGCATCCAGGTTGTGTTCTGTACTTACCCAGTTTGTATCTGGCCCGCCTTTTATGCTTCCATCAGATGAGGACTTTTGTAATCTCATCATCTGGGCTGCTATATTCTTTGCTAAAGAGAGGTACTGTTGCTGGCCTGTTTTATATGTATACTGGCATGCAGATATGGCAAGCCATATGCTTGGGCCGCTGTGTATAGTATATTCACATGGTAAACTTGTCTTTACATCATATGCATTATAAAAAAGGTTATCTGAATGCGTTGCCTTGTTTTTATAAAAATCGAGGACTTCTGATGCCCTATCTATCTCTCCTGATATCAGAAAGACCTGGACTACAAGGGCCTGGTCATATGTAAAAGCCCAATCCTTTATATTCTTATCTCCTTCATAACTTACAACAAGGCCTGTCCTTTTTGTCTGGTGTATTTTCAACCATTCAAGCATCTTCTCAATGCTTGCCTGTTCTATATCCCCGCTATCTAATCTTAATTTTGAGAGCTGCTCTTCTAACATCACCTCTCCTTTGTCTATCTCATATATCTTATTTATTAATATCCTGTTCTCTGCCTGTAGTTTTTCTAATTGGCTATGTAAAGATGCTGCTTCAGATTCTCCTTTTTTTATAACTTCAGAAAGCTCAATCTCGAGGCTGTCTATATTTTTGTTAAGCTTTGTAAGCCTTGATTCTGTAACCTGATAAGCCATGGGCTCTTTTTCGACAGAGATCTTGGCTATCTTTAACTTTAAATCATTTCGTTGAGTCTCTGCCGCCTTAAGAGACTCTTCCAACCTTTCTCTTTCTGTTTTCGATCTTTTTTCTAATTTCGCCGCTTCTGTCTCCAGCTTGTGTATGCTATTCTTGGCTTCCTCAAACCTGTTTTCAAGCATCTCCTTCCTGACTTTTAACTCGTTAAGACGCTTCTCAAGGCCTGTTTTTATCTCAGAGACATGCACGAGCTTATTTATGAGCTGCGTATTATTTCTCCTCGACTGTATATTCAGTAAAGATACTGTTAAGAAACCAATAAAAAAGACCAAAAGCAGGACAGACGCTGCCTTGGGTATCCACTTTAAACGACGCGCATAATTTAAAATTCTTTTCTTATCTTTATCATCTATTTCAATATATAAGAGTCCCAGGAGAAGCCTTTCTTTCCCTTTTGCGCTGGTATCTTTTTTTACCCATACTATCTCTGATTTTGCCCTTACCGGGTCGCCCCAAAGAGGTATATTTATGGTAAGGTCAAGGTGAGGTTTTTTATTAAGAATAAGCTCTATATCTTCTGGCTTAAGATTCTTTGCGTCAAGACAGAGCCCTCCTTCAGAGATATTGCATGTAAAGGCTTGATACTCCTGCGGCTGAATATTATCCTGGTCAAAATAAAGGCTAAACTCAACAGGAAAACATGAGTTCAGCCTTATATATTGTCTGTGTTCTGTATAGTCTTGTGACATACCGGCAACATCTTATTAGGGACAGCGCCCTATTTTTCGTGAAAACTTTCACAGACAATAGGGCGCTGTCCCTATTTAGTTTCTATTTATTCGTAGCGCATATCATCAAAATAAAAGGTAGCGCCTTCGGGATTTACATCGATATTTGTAGACCAGCAGAATCCTCCGCTTATG
>CAZBNF010000160.1:0-2218 GCA_964493115.1 uncultured Planctomycetia bacterium
CATAGGAAGGCGGCCCACCTTTTTTGGCAAGGATCCTGGTGTTGAGGTACATATATTTGACTTTAGCAGAAACATCTATGGCAAAGACATAGAGATTTATTTTATAAAGCGTTTAAGGCCCGAGAGAAAGTTTAAGGATGAAAATGCCCTCCGTGCCCAGATACTAAAAGACGCCGTACAGGCTGAAAAAACGCTATTGCATGTTAATAGGTTAAAACGTTTTAAAATAGAGCTTCTAGCCCGCCCGCTTTAATGTTTCCCCCTAAAAATATTTTTTCCCAAGCCCTTGACTTTTTCAAAACGTGGTGTATATTTGTATGATCGAAGTTTTTAGAAGTGCCTGATTACAGAAAGTTTTTTAAAATTGAGATATTAAAATGAAAATAAAATGCCAAATAATTTTATATGAAAGGTTAGCTGCCTATGCCGGCATAGTAGTTTTTTCATTTCAAATCATGAGCTATGCCGCAAATGGCATAAAAATAGAAACTCAGAAATTCATCAAGGCCTTGACAAGCGCGCTTAGATATAGGAATAAGCAGGCCATGGAATACGAATTCAGGCGAGCCGTTGAGCAGGAGCTGGTGAACAGGTTTGGCATAAATAAATAATAAAATAAAACACCCCGGACCCCTTGACTTTTTCAAAACGTGGTGTATAGTTATATGATCGAAGTTTTTAGAGGCTCTTTGCAGAGTCAATTTTTTAAATCAGTTAATAAATGGATTTTAAAAGCTAACTAAATGGAGGATAAAATGGACACATTAAAGATTAAAGGTAACGACAAACAATTTTTATTAAAAAGGAGAAAACCAATGAACATTTACAAGGCATTACACAAGTGTACCGTAATTGTGGTAATAACCGCATTTCTAATGCCAGAGCCTAGTTTTGCATCAAATATCAAGACCTCTTTAGGCAAACACGATTATGAGCGTTCATCCATATCTTTATCTGAGAGTAAGTATATTAGCGATCAGAAAAAGATCCTGTTAAAGCGCAGGGCTATTGCTGAGCAAAGCAGGAGAAAGGCCGGCCAGTCACAAGAGGAAGTGGATACAGAAACCAGGAAAGATGTATCTAAGCAGCTTAGTATTCTGTTGGATGAAGCCAATAAAGAACTTAAGATATCAGGGGCAGAATTGAGGCAGCAGATACAAAGGGCAAGAAATATTAGCGGAATACAAAGGCCCAAAGCGCCAGAAGATACCGATGACTTTTTGTCAAGAATACAAGATCTTATAGATGAATACCTAAGACAAATGGGACAGCAGCCGGAAACAGAAGAACCGGAAACAGAAGAACCGGAAACAGAAGAACCGGAAACAGAAGAGCCTGAAACAGAAGAGCCTGAAACAGAACAACCTACCGCAGAAGAAATAGCTGCTATCAGGGCTGAGCTGGAAGATATTGTAGCAGTATTAGAGAGCTTTACCCTTGATATAAACAATGATGCCATTATAGATGTATCTGATCTGGAGGCCCTTGAGGGTTATTATGAAATAGTAATCGGCAATATCCGGTATGCAACAGACAACCAGAAAAGCGTATTTGAAAGAGAAGGGGACGTTGAGAGCACTTTTGATAAAGTAAGAGATAGTATAAACTCATATATCAATGCACAGTTGCCGGAAACAGTGCAGGCATATATAGACGCTATACAGCAAGCGCTTGGCAATGGCTTTACTGTTACAGCCGAAACCCAGACAGACGGAAGTTATATGATATCTATCAAAGATGCAAAAGTATACACCCTGGCAATACCCCCTGTACAGGGCGGCTATCTTTCATCCATGTCATTTTTAATTGATAATAATGGAAATGTTAACAATGATTCCTTTAAAACCTCTTTCTACGGTTTAGAAGGAGGTGTCATAGAAGTTGACGGGGCTCTTATGTATGAGGCAGGGGAGTATTTTTACGCACAAGGAGGAATCGGCGAAGGGATGACTAATCCTGAATTTTATATAGCCTCTGTTATAAATGAAATAGCAGGTTTTAAAGTAACTGATATAGCAAATGGCGTAGTCCGCCTTAGTAAAAACAATATAGATTATAAGGTTTACCGTAATCAACATGGTGAGGTAATTGTTGAGCATATCAATCATGCTATAGAAGAATTCCGACAGGAGCTTTTAGGCAGGGTAATGGTTGATCTAGGCATATCTCAGGAAGAGATTGCCCGTTTACAGGCACAGCTTGCTGAACTAGAGCCTGA
>CAZBNF010000161.1:0-2212 GCA_964493115.1 uncultured Planctomycetia bacterium
TATTTGTTATAATAATACTTAATTGAATGGTTATGCTGTACGTAAAAAGATATTAGGAGGGAAAAATGTCCATAGCAAGGAAAGTTCTCGTTGTTGATGATGATGTAAGTATTATTAACCTTCTTACAGAGCTTATCCCTAAAGTCTTAAAGCATGAAATATATTTAACATTGACAGGTGAAGAAGCATTAAAAATATTAAAAGAGAAGAGACCTGATATTGTTTTGCTGGACATGCAGCTTCCTGGTATAGATGGAATACAGGTTCTCAAGATAATCCGCAAGGAATATCCTGATACAAAGGTATTGATAATAACAAGTTATGATAAGGAAGTGAAACAGGCAGTAGCAGAACTTGGAGTAGATGGGTTTTTTCCAAAACCCATTGTTTTAGATGAGATAACAAACAGGATAGAAGAAGTTTTACAAACAAAGGAAGATACCAGAGTCAGCCCTATCTCTTTAGATGAGGTTACGAAGAAAGATGGTATTATTCCTGTTGCAAAGATACTTTTTATCGAAAGAGAGTTCTGGATGCCGTATCTTTTGCCTATTCAGGATGGTGAAAACGAATACCCGCCCCCGCTTGTAGAGCCTTATGGTGAATATGAGTATATGTCTGTCTATTGTCAAAAAGAAGTGCCACCAGCTTTGTCAGTATTCAGGCCTGATATAGTAATATGCGCTACGGATGTACCTATAGATGAGCCTCATGGCAGAAAGTCCGAACCAACAGCCAGCCTGATAGCTGATATTATGAAATCAAAATATGCCCCCAAGGCGATAATCGTACACGGCACACAACAGGATATAAATTCCCATGGCTTTAAAGGTGCGCCTCAAAACACCGGCATCTGGGTTGAAGGTGAAGATATGTACAAATATGATGAGAAAAAGAATAAGGAAAACGCCGAACGGCTCAATAAAATGATCTGGTCAGTATGCTTTAAACATAATCTAGTAAAAAAGGCAGAATAGTGGCTATAAAAAGGGTAGTTATAACAGGATTAGGTATTGTTGTTTCAAATGGTATCGGAAAGGATATTTTTTGGAAAAATTGCCTTGGGGGTGTCTCCGGGGTTAAGAAAATAACCACTTTCGATACCACTGAATATAACACGAAAATTGCGGCCACAATAGAGGATTTTGACCCTTCTAAATTCATGGATAAAACAACCGCAAGGCGTTCTGACAGATTTGCTCAATTTGCTTTAGCAGCAGCCGTGATGGCAATGAAAGACAGCGGAATACAAAAAACACTTCCAAAGCAAACAGGTGTCTATATCGGATCAGGCTTAGGGGGTATGTTTTTTGCTGAAACTCAAATAGTAGGAATTATAAACAGGGGTAATCGTGCCGGAAACCCTACTTCCATACCTGCTATTATGCCCAATTCTGTTTCTAATCAAATTTCTATAATGTATGATGCTCAAGGGCCTAATATGACCATATGTACAGCCTGTTCTTCAGGCACGCACAGTATAGGTCAGGCTTTTGATACTATACGTCAAGGCAGAGCTGAAGTTATCATTGCAGGGGGCGCGGATTCCCCAATAGGACGTTACAATTTTCTTGGTTTTGATAAGCTTAATGTCATGAGCAAAAGAAACGAAGACCCAAAAGCTGCTTCAAGGCCCTTTGATAAGGATAGAGACGGCTTTGTAATGGGTGAAGGAGCTGCTGTCCTGATTTTAGAGTCTTTAGAGCATGCACAAAAACGCAATGCCCGTATATATGCGGAAATAAAAGGTTATTCAAATACATCAGGAGCATACCACATTGTTATGCCCAGGCCGGATGCAAATGATATTGCAAGGGCCATGCAGATTTGCTTAGACGAAGCAGGTATTGAATTCTCAAAAATCGATTATATCAATGCCCATGGCACATCTACCATAATGAATGATATGGCTGAGACAAAAGGTATAAAAAAGGTATTTAAAGAATGTGCATATAAAATACCTATAAGTTCTACTAAATCGATGATAGGCCACAGCTTGGGTGCGTCAGGTGCCATAGAAGCCGTTGTCTGCGTTTTGTCTATACAGGATGAAAGAATTCATCCTACTATAAATCTGGATAATCCTGATCCAGGGTGCGATTTAGATTATGTACCGCATAAATCCAGAGAGAGAAAATTACATTATGTTCTTTCCAACTCTTTTGGGTTTGGCAATAATAATGCATGCTTGATATTTTCCAAATATGAATAG
>CAZBNF010000162.1:0-2201 GCA_964493115.1 uncultured Planctomycetia bacterium
CAAAAAGAGATAAGCCCTGAGAACATACTGGTTCTTACTTACACAAATGCAGCTGCTAAGGCAATGAAAGAGCGGCTTGTCAAGATACTCGGACGTATGGGCTATGATGTTGAAACAGGCACTTTTCACAGCTTCGCGAATTCTGTAATCCTGGAGTCGGATGAAGCTGCTAATTATATTCAGGACAAGATACAGATCTCTGATTTTGAGAAGGTCAAGCTTTTAGAGTATATACTGGATAATACAGACGGCATAGACCCGATTAGGCCTTTTAAGGCCGCGTATATGTACCGGAAAGAGATAGAGGCCAGGATAAGCGAGCTTAAAAAAGAAGGCATATCGCCTAAGGCGTTTGAAAAATATGTATCCAAAATGAAGCCGGATGGTATTTACATTGAGGAAAAACATCTGCCAAGGATTAATGCCCTTGCCAAAGTCTATAAGCTTTATGAAGAGTATAAGGCCGGTAAAAACAAGGCCATATTGGATGAGCGCGGAAGATATGATTTTGATGATATGATAATATTTGCCCTTGATGCTATCAAAAAAGAGAGCGAGCTTAAAGATGCCCTTCAAAAACAGTATTCCTATATAATGGTTGATGAATTTCAGGATACAAACGGCGCGCAGCTTGATTTGCTTCTAGAGATATCGGGCCTAAACAATCCAAATCTCTGCTGCGTAGGAGACGATGACCAGTCTATATACCGCTTCCAGGGCGCGTCTTTAGGCAATTTTAAACTGCTGGAAAAATACTTCCCAAAACTAAAAACAGTCTCACTTAAAGAAAATTACCGCTCCGCAAAAGAGATTATAAACATATCCGATAAACTTATAAGCAGCCTTCCTGACAATGAGAGGATGGGGGCAAAACAGCTTCTGCCGAAAAAAGACTATAAAGACAAGAAGATAGAGTTTCATGAGTTCTCAACCCAGGCAGAGGAGCTTCTTTTTATAGCAAGGCGCGTAGAAGAGCTTAAGGGGGTAATAGAATCTTCTGATGGCGTAACAGCCCAGGAGAAGAAGAATCCTTATAATAATATCGCTGTTTTGGCCAGAAAAAGAGACGATATATTAAAAATAGTGGATACTTTTTTAAGCGCTGGCATACCTTATGCTACAGACGGAAAAGAGGACATAAGCTCCGAGAAGAGGGTGAGACAGGTGCTTGATATACTTATGCTCGCGGATACGTCAGATATTGAAGCGCTTTTGGAAAAAGACACGCTTTTATACAGTGTTTTATCAAGCGATTATTTTGATATACCATTAAGCGATATATTGCTTATGATAAAATATGTAAGGTCTAAGCGCAGGGATAGGCCAGGTAAGCCGCGCGATCGTGAATGTGGTTTTTTTCAGGAATTTATGGGTGCCTTTGAGTTTAATGATATTAACTCATCTTTTTCAAAAAAAGAGGCATCGGGGTTTAAAATAACCCAAGAGATCAGGTTTAAACGCCCGGCCTCTGTTTCTCAGGCAGCGTGGGCTATCAAGAGATTTATGTACAACGCAAACACGCGGCCTGTTCACGCGGCGCTTTTGCAATACATAGATGATGCCGGGATTTACAGGCATATCCTGGGCTCTTATAAAAAGGACGCTGTCTTAAGAATACGCGAGCTTCGTTCATTGGGCGCTTTTATAAATATGGTAAAGGAATCCGACCTGAGCAACCCGGCGATGGGCCTAAGAGAGCTTATAGATATTATAAATACCAGAAAAGAGCATGGCATGCCGCTTCAGGGAAGCCTTGTATCAATGAGCCAGAACGGTGTGCGGATATTTACTGCTCATGGTTCAAAAGGCCTTGAGTTTCATTCTGTTATACTTCCATTTTGCCTTCAGGATAAAAACTGGCCCATAAAACAAAGGGCAGATAAGATACCTCTTCCGCCTGATATATTTAAGGCGCAGGAAAGGGTGAGCGATAAACTTAAAATTCGTCAGCTGGCACTTTATGATGAGACAAGGCTGTTTTATGTTGCCTCAACTCGCGCTAAATCAAATCTTATATATACCGCGAGCCCTGCTGAGGGAAATGTGAGCAGTTCATACCTGCCATTTATGGGGCTTGAGAGCGTTGAGTCTGAGTCACAGGCCGATGAAGAGGCAACCATAGTTCAGAGCCTTGGCATGACGCGAAAGAAAGACCCGTTTATCGGGACAGAGGCAGTGCTCTCCGATATGATATCCGGGCT
>CAZBNF010000163.1:0-2157 GCA_964493115.1 uncultured Planctomycetia bacterium
AATATAGATGGTATTATTTATACTAACCATGCTTTTGCCGGGAGGGTAGGCAGTTTTACCATAAATGGCACTATTGTCGCAAGAGATGAGGCAATAATTTACAGCGGTAATATCGATATGAATTATGATATAAGGGCTCATGGCGATGGCATAGAGAATACGGATATATACCTGCCACGTGATCTAAGTTTGCCAGAGAATAAGGTATTGCAAAGCTAAAGAAAGATTATTTATGAAGATATGCGTGTATATAATAATTCTAGTTTTAATAATGTTTTGCGGAAGTAAAATTTTGTTAGCAGCAATAGGCGAGGAAGCGACAAGCGAATCTATGATTAATATGATTGTGCATGAACGTAATAAGGCACAACAAGAATACCAGCTATATAAAGCCCAGAAGGATTTTAAGGCCGCCCCTGCTGAATCTATATCCCAGAAACCAGCTTTTCAGGAAAATGAAGTATATGCTAAAACAGGCAAAGATGCTGCGATAGGTATAGTTCTTATTATTATAGCTATCATGCTTACAATCTACCTTCATAATATATCAAAAAAACAGGGACAGGATTCTTAAATGGCAGGCTTTTCTATCAAAGAAAACCCAAAAGATATTCAGATAGGCCTTGATATAGGAGGCCATTCAGTAAAGGCAGTCGCAATATCACACGCAAAGAATGAGCCAGAACTTATACAGTTTTCAATAAAACCTGTTGGGGATAATATTATCCGCGCCATAAACGAGGCCTATTCAGATTTAGGCCTTACCAAGACAAAGGTTGTCTCGTCTATATCAGGGCCTACAGTCATTGTGCGTTATGTTGATATGCCTAATATGACAGCAGATGAACTTGATGGTGCTGTAAGATTTGAAGCGGAGAAGGTAATACCTTATAATATTAATGAGGTCGAGCTTGATGCTCAAAAAATAGAAACCCTTGATGGAAACCGCATGAGGGTTATAATGGTTGCAGTTAAAAAAGACCTTATTGACAGTCAGATAAAGATATTATCCGAGGCAGGGCTTGAGCCACTTATAATAGATATTGACAGCTTTGCCCTGGCAAACGCGTTTATGAGTGCGGGTATAGACTCTGAAAACATATGCGGCCTGATAAATATAGGCTTTGTTAAAACGAATATCAATATAGTAAAGGCAGATAAGTCATACCTTTCCCGCGATATAGATACAGGCGCAAGCCATATCGTTAAACTTCTTTCCGATAGTCTTTCTGTGCCACAAAAAGAGGCTTTAAAGATAATGGAAGAAAAACTTTCAGGGTTTAACAATCTCACAGAAGATGAAAAAAAGATTATACTAAACCCCCTATCAGATGTATTATCGCGCCTTATAGATGAGATAAGGCTCTCATTTGATTTTTATGAGAATCGTTATGCCAATAGTGTAACCAAGATATTTATAAGCGGCGGCATGGCAATGCATGAAACTGTGATAAGTTTTCTAAAACAGGCAATGGGAAGGGGTATTGATAAATGGAACCCGCTTTCTAAGATGCAGGTGTCAAGTGACCTTGTATCCCGAGGCATTGAGGTGTTTTCCCCCCAGCTTGCGGTCGCGATAGGCCTGGGCTTAAGGAGGACAGAGTAGATGATCGAATTAAACCTTATGCCTAAAGACATGCAGGTATTGGAAAGTAAAAAGAAAAAGGCCTCTTTTGATTTTAAAGTTCCAAAAATGTCACCAGTGCCTATTATAATAGGCGTAATATCTGTTATTATATTAAGCCAGATTATAATGGGCATTATCTCTTTAATGCAAAAAAGACAGCTTTCGTCCGTATCCAAAGAGATATCAGATCTCTCTTCTCAGCAGAACGTTGCGGCTGCCCTTAAAAAAGAAGTGGATGAGCTAACTGGCAAATTTACTTTGATAGAGGGCCTAACACAGGGAAGCCTTGTGTGGTCGAAGAAATTATATGATTTAAACAAAGTCATGATAGATGGCATATGGTTAAACTCTTTATCTCTTAATGTCGAAATGCCTGTTTCTATCCAGCCATATAACGCAGCAGGAATGGCACAGGCGCCGAATTATAAGCAGACGCTTGTCTTAACCGGCTTAGCCATATCATCAGGTCAGGCAGAAGAGACAGCCACTGTTGGAGAATTTATAGATTCGCTTAAGAAGAACAAGGATTT
>CAZBNF010000164.1:0-2131 GCA_964493115.1 uncultured Planctomycetia bacterium
TCAAAGCAGGGCTCACTTCAAATCCTTAAAAAACTGGTGGGCAGAGAAGGATTTGAACCTTCGTAGACGTAAGTCGACAGATTTACAGTCTGTTGCCATTGACCACTCGGCCACCTGCCCATAAGAATTTATTGTAAACAAGAAAATCGCTTCGCGATAACTCTTAGACGATTTTCAGTGGTTGGAATTGTTTTTTGAAATTCCATACCAGAACTTAGGTCCTTCGCTGCCTGCCGGCAGGTATTCATCTCATTTCAAAACAGGGCTCACTTCGATTCCGGAATAATATTAACCCTGTTAAATTTGGAGCCGGCGAGAGGAATCGAACCCCCGACAGTCTCATTACAAGTGAGGCGCTCTACCGTCTGAGCTACGCCGGCTTAATTTTAGTTTTGTTCCGGCAGTGCCGTAGCCACGAAGTGGCGTTACGGTACACCGGCTTACTTATATATCTTCTTAAACGCTTGCGGCAAAAACCTTAAAAGATCTCTTGCCCGAAGCGATATCTCACCTATTTCCTTTGCCGCTATATCACCCGCAAGCCCATGTACATAAACGCCTAATCTGGCTGCCTTAAATGGTTCCATGCCAGAAGCTAATAATGCGGCTATTATGCCTGATAGGACATCTCCGCATCCTGCGGAGGCCATTCCGGGATTTCCGGTCTTATTTATATAGAACTTGTTTTCAGGTGAAGCTACTACAGTCCTATGCCCCTTGATAACAGTTGTTACATTATATTCGCTGGTAAACTTTTTTGCAAGATTTTTTTTATTGTTGTTTATAAAAGAAATTCCAAGCTTAGTAAGCCTTGCCATTTCACCGGAATGGGGGGTTAGAATCCTTGCTGCCTGGTGCTTAATGCTGGATGCTGGATGTTGGATACCAGATGCTTGTAAAAGACTCAAATGGCCTGCTAAAGCATTAAGGGCATCGGCATCGATTACCATAGGTAATTTTATGTCTTTTATCAAAGATCTTATCAGGATTTGAGTCTGCCTGTTTCTAGAAAGGCCGGGACCTATCAAAACGCAGTCTGCTTTTTTCGCAAAAGCAATTATCTTATTATAGCCGGACAGCGCAAGAGACTTTTCTTTTGTTTCAGGCAGAGGAAGCGTCATAACCTCTACGAGTTTGCGCTGCATAATGCAGTTTAAACTTTCAGGTATTGCCAATGTTACCAGGCCTGCGCCTGAAATAAGGGCTGCTTCAGATGAAAGATATGCGGCACCTGTCATGCCTGTGGAACCCGCGACAACCAGTACGTGGCCGTAATCACCCTTGTGTGCGCTGCGCTTTCGTTTCTTTATGCGAAATAAGGACATCTATGATTTTACCAATATTGCATTTGCTACCGCGTAGGTCCGCGTATGCGACATGCTTATTAGTATATCTTTCACGTTTAGATTTCTGCTTACTCTTTCAACTTCGCCGCTTAAGCGCACATTCGGCTTTCCTGACTCCTCGTTCCAAATTTCAATATCCTTCCATTCCATTCTGCTTGTAAGCCCGCTGCCTAAAGCTTTTAAGACAGCTTCTTTAGCAGCAAACCTTGCCGCTAAGTGCTGATATGAGGATATCTTTTCGTTTGAATATTCCAGTTCTTTGTCAGTAAATATCTTCTTTAAAAAAGTTCTCTTCCACCTTTTAGCGGCATTCTTAATTCTTGAAATCTCGACTATATCCACACCTGTTCCTATTATCATTTCGTACGCTTATTTTATAATCCTTTTCATCTCTGTGACAGCTTCCCTTATGCCGATAAATAAAGAGGCTGATATTATGGCAAATCCTATATTAAGTTCTTCTATGCAGGAAATATCGGCTATATGGCCTGCATTACTGTAGTCAAGGCCATGGCCAGCGTTAATAATAAGGCCCATGCCATGTCCATAAAAAGCAGAGTCCTCTATTCTTTTAAGCTCTCTTTTGCGCGCAAGCCCAGTATTGGCATTAGCGTATCTTCCGGTATGCAGTTCTATGCATGGCGCTCCGATATCTTTCGATGCCTTTATCTGCTGCTTTATGGGGTCAATGAACAGGCTTACAAATATCCCCTGTTTATTTAGGCATTCTACAACCTTAGCCGTCTTTTTCCTGTATCTTACCACGTCAAGCCCGCCCTCTGTTG
>CAZBNF010000165.1:0-2075 GCA_964493115.1 uncultured Planctomycetia bacterium
TCTATAACTTCACTTATCTGGCCCTGCTCCAACCCAAAACAGACTAGTACCAGGGAATAAGGAAGGCTGGTTCCTTCTATATCCGCGCTTAGAGGAAAGTCCCCCGTATCCTTAAGCTCTAAGCCGTACTCTTTAGAGATATCGCCCAGTTTTTTGCCTTTTATTGTTTCGGCATAGATTTCATCAGCGGAAAATCTCGCGTTTTCTTTGTCTTCATAAAATGGAAATTCCAGGTATACTGCATTGGCCGCGGCAGAAGAGATGAATATAGCTTTATTGTCGTTATAAAAGGATTGTATCTCAGCGTCTTCCGCGACTATACCATCGGTGTAGTTATCAGAGTTTAAGACGATGTAAGATATGTCTGCAAGCTCATTTGACTCAACATAGGCCTGTTTTATCTCTTCCTCAGTAAGGGCCACATCTTTTGTTACAACACTAATCAGCTTATCAATGATTATATCACCTCTAACAGATTCCTCGAAATCCCGTGAAGTGGTGCGGAACACGCTGACCGTTATGTAATTATAGAGATTTTTATCAAACAGGCCGTTGCGCTGGAAGAAAGGAAAAGCAGCGATTCTCTGTATTACCTCTTTATTGGAAGCCCTTAAATGTTTTTTAGAGGCCGCATAAATAAGCATCAACCTGTCCCATGCCTGTGACCTTAGGTTTAAGAATTTTTCCAGCTTTGGTAGTTGTTCACCGTAGATCATGCGCGCACGGTTTAATACAGCGCCGTAACTTCTGTTATATTCCTGCAGGGATATTTTTTTACCGAATATAGTGCCAGCAGATGATTTGCCGCTCATCGCAACACTGCCTACCCCCCATACTGCAAATATCACCACAAGCGACCACATCACTATTGCCATGAGTTTTTTATTACGCAACGGTTTTAACATATAAGGCTCCTTTTGAGTTTTTATCATTATACATAAGAGGGTCCTTATTTACAAGTGAAAACATTTAGACAGAATTGTAGAGTTGTGATATACTTATATGATTATGAATGCAGATAGATTAAAAAAATACCTGGCACAATATGCCAGAAAGATGGCACAGGATGGCCTTACCATAGGCTCAAGCGGAAATTTAAGTGCAAGGCTTGGCGGAAAATTTTATATAAAGGCAACCGGCAGGCCTTTTGAAGAGATCAAAAGCTCAGATTTTGTCGGTTTGAGTGTAGACAGGCCGGATGTGAAAGGTTTAAGAAAAACACCCAGCTGTGAATATAGGCTGCATGCCGCATGCTACAGTAACAGGCCTGATATAAAAGCTGTTTTTCATACCCACCCCTTCTTTGCGGCAGTAGCATTCTCAAAAGGTGTATGCAGTAAGCCTGTTACCATGGAATTTGCCGCATATATTGGAAAGGATATTACGAGTATAGAATTTATTGCGCCGGGCTCGCCTGAATTAGCGCGGGCGTTAAATATAGCCTCTAGGAAGCATGACTGCATTATAATGAAAAAACACGGTATTATTACATTGGGCAAAACAATGCAGGATGCGTATCTAAAAAACCTTATAATTGAACGCGAGGCCAAGGCCCAGACTATAAGAAGATTACTCCGGATGAAAGGGGCCTGTTTTACCAGCAAAGAGATGGCCATGCTTGCTGGCGCAGTTTAATCGCGCAAATTATATTGACACAGGTAGTAAATAACTGTATATTATACTAGCGGTTTTTGTTCAAAATGGACATATTATAAAATATTATATATGAGGTATTGTTATGGATAAATCATTAAAGATAGGCCTTCCAAAAGGCAGCCTTCAAGAAGCGACTTTCAGGATATTGAAAAAAGCAGGATTCAATATCAGTGTTGGTAGCCGCTCATATTTTCCGTCTATCGATGATCCGGAACTGGATTCCGTGCTTATACGGGCGCAGGAGATGTCCAGATATGTAGAAGACGGTGCTTTGGATTGCGGTATTACAGGTGAAGATTGGATAAGAGAGAACTCTTCTGATGTTATACGTGTCGAAGAGCTTGAATATGCCAAGCAGAGTCTGAGCAGGGTAAGATGGGTGATAGCGGTGCCTGAAAATTCCAGGATACGTTCGATTA
>CAZBNF010000166.1:0-2069 GCA_964493115.1 uncultured Planctomycetia bacterium
TCAAGGTGCGCTGTGGGCTCATCAAGTAGAAGAAGTTTTGGCTCTTGCGCCAATGCCCTGGCGATTAAAACACGCTGTCTTTCTCCTGCGCTTAATTCATCTATCGGCCTCTCTTTAAGGGCTATTAAACCCGTACGTTTTAAGGCATGATTAACCTTTTTTATATCCTCTTTTCTTTCATGGCCAAGAAAGCCAATATACGGGCTCCTCCCCATAAGAACTATCTCCTCAACTGTAAAGGAAAATATACTCACAAGCCCTTGGCCCACCATTGCAAGTTTTTTCGCCAAACTAAACGCGCTTAAAGAGTGGATGTTTTCTTCTTCAAGAAAAACACTTCCCTTAGAGGGTTTTATTATATGCGATAGAGTCTTTAAGAGAGTGGTCTTACCCCCTCCATTTGGCCCTATTATGCCTATGAATTCAGCTTTTTTTACGCTAAAGGATACGCCTTTAATAACAAGGTTATCTATATATCCGCTTTCTATATTTTCTACTTTTAAAAAATCCATAACAGCCTACTTGGGTGCTTTTGAACGTTTAAGAAGAAAAATGAAAAATGGCCCGCCGCATATAGCGGTTATAACACCTATGGGAAGCTCTATCGGCTGGGTCAGCCTTCTTGCTATAATATCGCATAATATAAGATAGATACCGCCGCACAGCGCGGATGTCGGTATAAGCCTTCTATGGTCAGGGCCGATAATCCTTCTTGCTATATGGGGTATTATAAGCCCGACAAAACCTATCATCCCGCAGACAGATACTATCGCGGCTGTCATCGCCGATGAAAGGACAAAAAATACAAGCTTTATCCTTTCTGTATCAAGCCCCATTGTTATTGCCTCTTCTTCTCCAACGCTCATAATGTTTAAGTTTCTTGCCAAAAGAGTACTCATGATAATACCGATCAACGATACCGAACATACCATAAAGAGCAGGCGCAGGTCATAGATCTGGGTGTTACCAAGCAGCCACCATAAAGCGCTGTGCAGACCTTCTTTTTCAGTGGCAGAGACAATAAACATAATAATACCAGACAGCATGGATGTCACAATCACACCCGAGAGCAATAGGTCTTCTACCCCTACCCTTGAGCCTTTTCTAGAAAGGAAATATACAAATACTATGGAACAAAGCCCGAATATAAAAGCGGATAAAGGAATTGATAAACCGCCTAAAAAAGATAGGTGCATACCAAAGATAATAGCTATAACAGCCCCTAACCCTGAACCGCTTGATATGCCCAATATATAAGGGTCTGCCAAAGGATTTTTTAAAAGCCCCTGCAGTATAGCGCCTACTACTGCAAGTGAGGCCCCGGCTGACAGGGCCAAAATAATTCTGCTTGCCCTTAAAACGAGTATTCCGCGCATTGCCGGGCTTAACAGCATAGCAGGAGATATAGATACGCTGCCGATTAAAAGCGACAGCAAAGCAGATGCAAATAAAATAAGGAAAAGTAATATTACGGTTTTAGCGTAATGAATTTTCATAAAACCTTTCATGCAATTCTATCAGGCCCTGGGCTACCCTTGGCCCCGGCCTTAATATGATATCAGGGTTTATACCTATAAATATCTTATCAGCCCTGACAGCTTTTACATTTTCCCAGCCTAATCTTTTTGAAAAGTTCTCATTGACCCAGGAATCGGATTTCATATACGCTAAAATAATCCTGTCGGGATTTCTGAAAATCACCTCTTCAGGGTCTATCCGCGAATAGGAACGCCTTAAATCTGATGTTATGTTTATGCCGCCTGCTCGTTTTATCATATCATCCACAAACGAACCTTTGCCAGGGCTCATTATCGGGTCATACCATATCTCCATATATATCTTCGGCCTTTGGGAAGGCCTTGTCCTCGATACGGACTTTCCTATTTTCGTCAAGGCATCTTTTATATTTTTATTCACCGCTGCCGCCTGATCTGTTTTTCCTGTAACTGCGCCTATTTCTTTAATAGAATCCACAAGTTCATCAATATTTTTTGGATCAACACTTATATATTTAATATTAAGGCTGGATAATATGGCCATCAAGTGAGCCTGCTCCATTCCTGTAACAA
>CAZBNF010000167.1:0-2026 GCA_964493115.1 uncultured Planctomycetia bacterium
CGCAGATACATAGAGAGACAACAGCAAAAGAGATCCTGGCAGATACAGATAAGAGGGCTGATTTTCTTGTAGTAGGAGTTGGTACAGGAGGCACGTTAACAGGCGTTGGCGCTGTTCTAAAAAAACATATCCCAGAGATCAAAATAATAGCAGTAGAACCAGAAGATTCACCTGTCTTATCAGGAGGCAGCCCTGGCTCGCATAAGATACAGGGAATAGGGGCAGGCTTTGTTCCCGATGTTCTAGATAGGAACTTAATAGACGAAATAATAAGAGTTAAGAATGAAGATGCAAAAAAAACTGCGCAAGAGCTGGCTAAAAATGAAGGCATACTAGCAGGCATCTCAAGCGGCGCAGCCTTGTTTGCGGCACTAGAGGTTGCTAAAAGGCCTGGTAGCAAGGGTAAGCGTATTATAGTAATACTGCCTGATACTGGAGAGCGTTATCTTAGTACAGATCTTTTCGATTGACTTCCGAAGTGAGTGAGCATGGTATGTGGAATACCTGGCTTTAAAACTTTATATTAACCCGTTAAAAATATTTTAGATAAGGAGATATGAGATGGCAAAGACTTATGCCGAAATTAATGAGAAGATAAGACAGGGTAAAGCCGTTGTAGCAACAGCCGAGGAAATAATAGGCATTGTTGAAAAGGACGGCATAAAAAAAACAGCCCAGAGAGTAGACGTTGTTACAACAGGTACTTTTGGCCCAATGTGCTCCAGTGGAGCCTACTTTAATGTGGGTCATACCAAGCCAAAGATAAAGATTGGTGGCGGAAGGGCTACTCTTAATGATGTGCCTGCTTATGCTGGTTTTGCCGCGGTAGACCTTTACATAGGAGCCACTGTTGCCCCAGACGATGATCCCAAAAACAAGGTTTTTCCCGGTAAATTTGAATATGGCGGGGGCCATGTAATAGAAGAGCTTGTAGCTGGTAAAGATATAAAATTATCAGCCACAGCTTATGGCACAGACTGTTACCCCAGGAAGAAGCTTGATACGTATATAAACATCAAGGATTTAAATGAAGCAGTACTTTTTAACCCGCGAAACAGCTATCAAAATTATAATGTTGCTGTAAATCTTGGTAAAGAGAGAACTATATATACCTATATGGGGATTTTAAAGCCCGATACGGCAAATGCGCATTATTGTTCAGCAGGGCAGCTGTCGCCTCTTTTAAATGACCCTTATTATAAGACCATAGGAATAGGAACAAGGATATTTCTTGGAGGCGGGCAGGGTTATGTGGCGTGGCATGGCACACAGCATAATCCGAGCGTAAAACGAAAAGCCAACGGTGTTCCTCAGGCACCTGCGGGCACAATAGCTGTTATAGGAGATTTAAAACAAATGAAACGGGAATGGCTTCGCGGCATATCATTTGAGGGCTATGGCGTAAGCCTTGCCGTCGGCCTTGGCATACCGATACCTGTGCTTAACGAGGAGATATTGCAATATACCACTATCAAGGACGAGGATATATATGCCCAGATAGTTGATTATTCCAACGATTATCCTAATGGCATAGCAAGCTCTCTTGGTGAGGTAAACTACAAGCAATTAAAATCAGGCAGCATCAAGCTAAAGGGTAAAGATGTGCCAACAGCATCGCTTTCAAGTTATGCCAAGGCAAAGGTAATCGCGGAGGAACTCAAAGAATCTATATTAAAGGGTAAGTTTTTTCTTGGTGAACCGGTAGCACTTCTTCCATCAGTGGATTCAGGCATAAGTTTTAAGCCTTTGAAAGAAAGACCGATAGGCAATAATGTATAAAACCGGGAGGGTGTATGAATAAGATAAGGACAACAGTCGTTCTATTTATAGTAGCAGCTGTTTTTATTATGGTGCTTGCTCTAAACGGCAGGTCAACTGCAAGTGAGACTTCGACCGCAGCACTTGACGCAACGCTTGATAGGATAGTCAGCAACCAAGAACTGATGCTGCAAAAACTTGATGATATGGCAACGCAGATACAGATAGTTAAGATAAGGGCAACGCGCTAGCCAAGGAGCAAGGATTT
>CAZBNF010000168.1:0-1972 GCA_964493115.1 uncultured Planctomycetia bacterium
GTAGCTCCTTAAAGAATGTGAATTGTAACACAAATGCTCTATTTGTGTCAAGGAAATTCTACAGAAATCGGACAAGATGGAGCACCTTTTGGGCACCAAAATTATTCACAACCAATTGCATTTTCCATTAGCTGCTAGTAGATGTGCTAGTGATGCTTCCCCCTGTGCTAAAATTAGATTCTCTCTGTGGAACTATTATTATCTTTAAATCCAAAACCGTAGATATCTTTTTCAAGGTCACAAAAGAAAAATTATTACGCCCCATTTCTACAAAAGAGACTAGCTGCTGGGATACACCTGCATTTTTTGCTAATTCCTTCTGCGTCCATCCTTTATCTTTTCTCGCTTTTCTTATTATGCCCCCTATTGCTTTTGTCTCAGAAACTACGGGTTTAGGTTTTCGTTTACGTATTCTCAATTTTAATTCTTTTTTTACAACTTTATAGATTTCATCCCAAAATATTATCCTTTCGTCTTTCCATTTATTCTTACGCATTCCAGCTTTAATCTGTGGCCAATTTTTACAAAATATTACCTTATTCATATATGAACTGAAAATAACCCTTACATTATTCGTTCTTGAAAGCAAAAAAGAAGCAACCTCAATAAATCTAGGATTAGCATCATTGCTTAATATTTCTTTCACTTTTTGAGCAGTTATTTTCTTATCCCAGAATATATTCTCTTCCATATTATTCAACCATATGTTTAATAATACTGTTTATCTCTGTATCAAAATGCTGTCCCATAATTTTATAATTTGTTTTTTGTTCCGTTATTATGTCAACAATTCCTCCTACCATAGCAAATCTGTCGTAAGTTCTATGCCAATTAATAATGCTTTCTATCTCATCCGGTGAGCAATACCTGCCCGCAAAGGTGGAGAGATGCATAAAAGTATGCGAAAGATAATATAAATCGAAAAAATCCTTTGCTTCCTGCCTGCCGCCAATAAATTTTTTTCTTCCTGTATCATCCTCGATCTTAAAAACACCACACACAGCATAAATCTTTCTCAAATAAATATTTTCTCTGGACATTACTGGTATATCATTTGCCATGAGGTCGTTTGGCGCAACATCTCTATAAACATCTTGGATAAAATCGATCTTCAAATATGTTTTGTTGTCATCTATATCTATAGGCCTATTTTTATCCACTGGTATATGGCAGACTATCATCTCTGCTTCTTTTTTAACTATTGTTTTACTCTCAGATTTTATATTAATATTCAGGCTCTTCCCAATAATAGAAATTAAGCTTTTTATCTTTGGCGGAGAAAAATCCTTCGTGAAAAAATCCAGATCATAGGATTCTCTGTGTTTAAAATAATATAAAGATAAAGCAGTTCCGCCAGCTAAAAAAAATCCTTCCAATTTATTTTTTAGTATATTTAGAACTTCGCTTCTTAACTTCAATATTTTTTCCATTGCACTTAAATTATACATAATAAACCTCATATTGTCAAGGGTTTTACTAATATTATTGGTATTTTTAAGAATTTTATGAGGTTTAGCAGGTATTTTGTTATTTATTTACATAACTCTATATCTTATATGCAGTTCTGCTTTTCATCTCTCTCTTTTTAAGCCACTCTTCAATCTGAAGGTATGCTAAACTTAGTTGAAATTCAGTAAAAGAATGCTTGCGAAATAGGCAAAGCAAGGTTCCCCTTAAAATAAGGCTAACCAATAACCCCTTAAAACAAAAGGAGGAACCAATGCCTGTAAATAATAGTATACCTAAAAATAAACGCAAATGGAAGGCAAAAGTTCTTCAGAGTAGTGTCAGAGTAGTGTCAAGATATTTGTGCACCCAATGAGGACACTGTCCCGTTTAAGATTGGGGCAGTATTCCCATTGGGTTTCAAAACGTCTGAAAAACTACAGACCTCACATCTTACCATGCCTCTGGCCGAATATCCTGCTAAAACAAAATACGCCAAGGCCTATTATAAAAGACCATGATAATA
>CAZBNF010000169.1:0-1946 GCA_964493115.1 uncultured Planctomycetia bacterium
GATTGTTTAACCGGTTTTTGATTCTTTTATCAGAAACTCAACAACCTTATCATGGGCTATCTGTTCTTTCAGGCTCTCTGTTAGCTCGTTGCTTTCAAGGCGTGCTTTGACCTTTTCAACTTCTTCTTTTGTATGCTCTGATATATCCTTTATCTTCCGGTCTATGTCTTCAGGGCTGGCCTGTATTGCCTCTTCCTTTGATATCTTATCTATTATGAAAAATAGTTTTACATTTTTCGAGGCCTGTTCCCGTAATGATTCCTTAAGCTTGCCATCCTGACTATCGAGATCCTCTTTTTTATACCCCTGATAAAGAAGCCTTTGTTTTGCCTCTTGGGTCAGTCTCTCTAACTGCCGCTCTACCAAAGAAACCGGCACGTCAAATACATGGGTTCTCAATAAATATTCGTATATCTGATTTTCCAGATCGCGTTCTGATTCAAGTTTCTTTGAATTAAATATATTATCCTTAACAGCTTTCTTTAAGGCCTCTAAATCCTGGAAGTCACCTGCTGCCTTTGCCAGTTCATCGCCTATTTCCGGTAGTATTTTTTCTTTTATCTCTTTTGGGGTAACCTTGTAAAGCCTTTTCTTGCCGGCAAGATCTCTGTATTCATAATCCTGGGGATAATTTACAAAGGCCTCTTTTCCAATGTTTATTTCAGCGCCTAAAAGCACGCCTAAAAGCTCTTTCGGCTGGAGTTTATCGTTTATATATAGCCATAGTTTATCCTTTTTGTCAACCAGTTTTCCATCTTCGAAACATTCATAAAAACAAACAATATAATCACCGATTTTTATCGGCCTCGGGTCTATATTTTTATACTCTGCCATAGACTCCTGCAGTCGATTGATTGCTTTTTCAATCTCATCATCTGTCACATCATAGGGCTTAGCGTTTACCCGGATTGCCTTATATTGTTTTAACCGAAATTCAGGGTTAACATCCACTTTCACAGAAAAGCTTAGAGGCTTGCCTTTGGCAAAATCCACATCCATTACAATGGGATATCCTGCCGGCCGGATATCCCGCTCTATTATCGCCACTCTATAGCAGTCCCATATAAGACTGTTTACAGCCTCTTCATTTGCCTTGCTGTCATAATGGGCCTTCAGAAGATCGAGCGGCGCCTTGCCCGGACGATACCCCGGAATACGCGCGCTCTTCTTTATACTGCTGTACACCTCATCTAATGCCTCTTCAACTCTTTGGGGTTCAACCTCTATCTTTATCAGCTTTTGCGAACCCTTGATATCTTCGACCTTTATCTTCACTTATTATCCTCTCTGCATTATGGCTGTATCAGTCCATAATCTCCGTTTTTGCGCCTGTATAAAATATTTATTTTATCATCTGTGGCATTGTGAAATACTATGAACTCTTTGTTGAAAGCTTCGAGCTCCAATGCAGCTTCTTCAGCAGCCATAGGTTTGATTGCAAAAGATTCCACTAATACAATGTTACCCTTTGGCCTTAAGAGTTTGCTTTTGCTTTTTTTAAAAATATTTATACCCTCAAAAAAACTTTGGACTTTTCTTCTTTTAACCTTTTCTCTTACTTTCTTTAGCTGTTTCTGCGCATTTGTAAGGCATAAATCAAAAGATGCCTTAAGCCCCTGATCTTTTTCCACCGCTACAATACGAAACCCTTTACCTGTAAGGGTGATCTCGGTTATATAATAAATTTTTTCTTTTTGGAATATAGCCCTTGCCTCTTCTATGGCATAATTGTATTTTTCAAGCTTTTCAAGCTTGCTATTTGCGTATCCCTTCATGCCCTCATCAAGCTCTATGTGCCTTGCTGTTATACTTACCTGCATTCTTCCTCCTGTTTTAGTGTGCCGGTTGGCCAGTGAACCAGTTAACTGGCTTACTGGCAAACTGGTTAACAAATTACAACGTAAACTTCTCTCCTAGATAAATCTGCCGTGCCTTTGGATTTGATA
>CAZBNF010000170.1:0-1918 GCA_964493115.1 uncultured Planctomycetia bacterium
AAAACAATTAAACCTAAGAATCGTTTCTTACCCATCTTATCCTCCTTTTAACCTTTTTTATTTCCACATCTTCTTATATTCGTAATATGCTTTTCTTAATACTCTCTGATAAGGGCTGTTCTTTCCATCACCCTGTGAGGTTATGCCAAGCCACTCCTCGTGCATCCAGCCGCCCGGGAAGGAACCTGCCCATAACGGCTTTGTATCGTGAAGTGAAGGCTCATATGCCTTCCACCACTCATCTACCCACTCAAAAAGAACTCCGCCTAAGGAATTACCAGCACCATAGCCATCTGAATTAGATATTATATCTACCCAGCAGTTCTTTAAGAACATTGCCTGCTGGTCTTCTGCGGTATCCTCACTTACATATTCATTAAATGCCGGACATCCGTATTCTGTAATAATAACAGGCTTATCTGCTTCATCTTTAACAGATTCCCATAAATGGCCAAAACCGTAATTACCGCGATATGTATTTAAGCCAAATACATCAACCGAAGGACATTCTTCTGCAAATATATCCAAATTTTTAACCTCTCCATTGCATATAGCAACAGGCCTTTTACGCGGATCTTCTGATTTTATGAATTCTGCCACCTTGTTTACAAATCTATAATATGCCTTTGGATTTGTCTTTGCATTGTTTGCAACACCATAATTGTTCTCATTCCCGAGTACCCACATAAGTATATATGGCTCATCCTTATAAGCGCCTACCATCTCCTTTACACTGTTTAGCATATTCTCTTGTTGCTTCTCGTCTGTATAGTCTGTTCCCTGATACCAGGCTGCGCCTGAACCTATAGCATATGCCCCTAAGAAGTCACCCATAAGGCTCATTATGCCATAATTTTCATAAAGGTCTTTTAAGAGTACTTTATTCGATGCATGATGATACACCCTTATTGTATTTGCGCCCATATTCCACAAAAGATGAAAATCACCTACAATCTCTTCATCCTTATCGCGCCTGTTGTTTCTGTTTTCATCAACCCAAGTATCATATGGCGCATCTATCTTATTATTATTATTATAATCTGATTGCATCCAGTCTTCCAAAGTACCTTCATCAGGGCTCTGTCCAATCTTACTTGGTTCATACGCAATCCCTTTTACAATATAAGGCGCGCCATCTACAAGAAGCTGCCAGCTTCTGTCTTTGTATTGGACTAGTCTTATATGATCATCCCCTGTAGATTTTATTATCTCCTGGCTCTTCAAGTCTCTTCTCTTCTCTATAAGTTCTTCCGGCTTTACACGTATAATCTTACCTGGATTGACTATAAATTTATCGTTACGGACATCATCATCATAACCACCTTTTACAATAATCGATGCATCTGCCAGTTTCCAGCCAAGGCCTGGATTTTCTTTACATATAAGATTTATCTTGTCTATCGCAACCTGCGCTGGATACCATGGGGTATGCCAATATGTCCAGCCAATTGTCTTTGGAAAATTAACTGCCAACGCGTAGTATGCCTTTATCGCGTGTTTTATATTGCCGGAGCGTTCAAGCGCAAGCGCTGTATAAAATAGCTTTACCCCTTTTTCTTCCGACGCTGTTGCCCATTTATAAAAATTTGCCTGATAATCAAGAGAGTTTATCAAATCCCAATGCGTGTTTTTAAGTTTTTTTTCTGTCTTGTATCTCTGGTATTCAGGGTCTTTTAAAACACCCGACGCATTAGGGTATATGCCTTCTCCAGCAGCCTTTGAAAGTCCAGCCTGATCTTTGATAGTATATTTATAATCTGCGGTGCCTATACCACTAAATTCACCGTATTTAACATAGTTTACTATATCTTCTGTGCCGTCATCATAAAGCGTGAATACCGCATCTTCTTTAAAAGATGAACCTGGCATAGAACATCCTGTAATCATAAGTACTATTACAGCAAAATACGAGATACGA
>CAZBNF010000171.1:0-1914 GCA_964493115.1 uncultured Planctomycetia bacterium
TCAAATCCATTTTTTTCACCTTCTATCTTATATCCTTCAGGCACCTGGTCTGCCTTCGTTATATCGTATTCCTGCGTATTTTTTCCATCGAGCATAAATACTTTCCAGAAAAGATAAGCGCTCCTGTCGCGCAGCTTGTCTGCTCTTCTTATATGGATATCATCAAATCTGATTACCAGTGACTGAAATTGTATGATATTACCCGCAAAGGTAAAATATTTTGGCTCAAGAGGCTCACCTTTTGAATCGTACTCCAAAAATTTTATCGTAGTCTTTATCTTATTATCTTTTTCATCATATTGCACATTCGTAACCAAGACCTCTGCTATACGCGATTCTGCCTCCAGGCGCTGTATAATCTGCTTTAAGACCTTGTTTTCATAAAATTGTGTCTTTAAAAAATTATAGGATACAACTGATGCTATGATAATAACTAATATAACAAAAGTAAATTTTACTTTTTTCATAACATATTTACTCCGTATAGTTTTATGAATTTTTCATGAAGATACGCTTGATGGAATTACCAAGCCGCTTTTTTTGCATCTCGCGTTCCAGCACTCTGTATAATATGCGAGGGGTAGCATTTAAAAGTGATATGACCTCGCTTAAGGTAAAAAGTCTCGCCTTAACTACTTTTATCACTATCTTGATAAGGCGCATCGGCGTGTAAAAGGAAAATTTTATCTTGCGGCCTATCTTTTTCAAAGTAGCATGACTATAAGCATCTGAGTATAACTCACCCCTATCAGTTACATGGTACCCAGGTGTATTTTCTGCGATCTCCCTTAAAGGCGAGAACTTCTCTATGCGCAATTTTTGAAATGTGATTGAATCAAGTTTTATCTCTTTTGCAAACTGTGATATATAAAGCATCTCTTCTTCAGTCTCACCTATATTGCCATAGATGAAATATCCGTGGCAATAGATCGGGTATTTACGCAACACAGAAAACGCTTCGCGTATTGTCTTTGAATCAAATCCCTTATCCAGCTGGGTAAGTATGCGATCATGACCAGATTCTATACCTAAAAGAAGCAATTTAAACCCTGCCTGGTTCATCTTTGCTAATAAGCGCGGGTGTTTTGAGATATCTATACGCGCCTGCGTAATAAAACGTTTCTTTATCTTTTTGGCAATGATCGCGTCGCAGATCTCTTCTGCCCTTTTTGGGATAGTAAAAAAATTATCATCGCTAAAAAGTATGGTATTAGCATCAATCTTATCAATTTCACTCATAACCGAAGCAACTGTTCGCGCTGCGTATGTTCTCTTTTGCCCAAGAGGGTTTAAGCTGAATGTACAGAACTTGCAATTAAAAGGGCACCCTCTTGCACTCAATACAGTATCAAATGTCATCTTTTTAACACCAACTCCGTTTAGTTTTAACCGGTAGTCGTTTTTTCTTAAGCTTCGGTCTGGTGCAGCGATCTTATTAACATCACTCAATGGCCTATTCGCATTATGTACTACTGTCTCATTATCTCTATACGAAAGTCCCAGGATATCCTCAAATGGAACACCTGTAAATATCTCCTGTATTGTATCTTCGCCCTCTCCTCTGACAATGGCTGTTATTGTTGGGCAGATATTGAATAGCTCAGCAGCTTCTTCTGTTGCCTTATACCCTCCTACAATTAATGGGATATTTTTAGGCATCTTATTTAATAGTTCGCATATCTCCTTATACTGGCGATCCCATCCTACAGCTACACATATAATATCGACCTTATTATCTTTTATAAAATCTAAAAGCTCAGGGGCATGCTGAAGATCGTCTTCATAGCGCAGATCAAGAAGCGTTAATTTATCTGTAAGATCCTTTGCGCTGGTAGCTACATATTCAAGGCCCGTAGGCGGAAAGAGCCCCATAATACTTGTTGCTGTATTTTCAATATACGGATTGAGAAACAA
>CAZBNF010000172.1:0-1906 GCA_964493115.1 uncultured Planctomycetia bacterium
CTGCTTCGCACAATGATATAGAGGATAATGGGTTGAAGTTCTTTTCATCCAAAGGCTATAAGCTCACCCTTAAGGAAGAAGAGGACATGGAAAATATTATAATGTCCTTATCCGATAGCAGCGTATCTCAGGCTCAAGATCTGCAGGTTGAGGGCGAATCAGTCATGACTCCCCAAACAATAGGCACCGTAAAAGAGCAGGGAGACGCCATATCTTCATATGTTGATTTATTGAAACATGTTATAGGTGGAAACGATATCACGGGTTATAAGATTGCCATTGATTGCGCCTTTGGCGCTATATCATATGCTATGCCGGAATTAGCCGATAGATTGGGGCTTGATATAAAATGTATTAATAATACACCGAATGGGGAAAACATAAATAAGCACTGCGGCTCGCTTTATCCAGATGTCATTTCAAAATATGTGGTTGACAATGGGTTAGACTGCGGTTTTGCCCTTGATGGCGATGGTGACAGGGTGATACTCTGTGATGAAAAGGGGCAGGTGCTAGATGGTGATTTTATACTGGCAATTATATCCAAATATCTTTTTCAGCAGGGATCTCTCAACAAAAATTCGTTTGTGTCTACGCATATGAGCAATATAGGCCTTGAAATAGCTGTAAGCCAGTGGGGCGGAAGGATTATAAAAACTGAAGTCGGTGATAAATACGTACTGGATAAAATGTCCCGGGCAAAGCTTAACCTCGGAGGAGAGCAATCAGGCCATATAGTAGTTTTAGACTATTCCACAACAGGCGATGGCCTTCTGGCAGCATTGTTTGTGTTGCGTATAATGGCCGAAGAAAAAAAGCCTCTAAGCAGTCTGGCGCGCTATATGTATAAATTCCCTCAAATACTTTTAAATGTTGACGTAGCGCAGAAGATACCTATAGAGGAATTAACCAAGACCAGGAAAGTTATTGAAAAGGCCGAGAAAAAACTTGGTTCAAAAGGAAGGCTTTATATACGTTATTCGGGAACTGAAAATAAGTTGAGAATTATGATAGAAGGGCAGAATAATATGGAGATAAAAGAAGCGGCCGAGGAGATAGCAAATACGGCAAGGGAAGAGCTGGATGCCAAAGTTAGGTGTTAATATAGACCATATAGCAACATTAAGACAGGCCCGTAAAGAAAGTTTTCCAGATCCTGTTAAGGCGGCATTAATATGCGAGGCAGCCAGAGCAGACAGCATAGTATGCCACCTGCGCCAGGACAGGCGCCACATCCATGATAACGATGTATTAAGATTAAGAAAGTCGCTTAAGACAAAATTCAACCTTGAGATGTCAACTGCTGATGAGATTGTAAAGATAGCCCTAAAAGTAAAGCCAGATCAGGCAACGCTTGTGCCTGAAAGAAGACAGGAACTTACAACAGAGGGCGGGCTTGACGTGGTAAGATACAGGAAAAAGACGGCTAAGGTTGTTAAGATGCTTCAGAAAAAAGGGATAGTTGTTAATCTCTTTGTTGATCCTGACAAGAAACAAATAAAAGCGTGCAAGGATATAGGCGCTGATTACATAGAACTTCATACAGGTAAATATGCTAATGCGTTAAATTCGCACTTACGCAAGAGAGAGCTTGCCAGGATAGAAGATTGCGCCCTTTATGGTAAGGGTATAGGGCTTGGTATAAATGCAGGCCACGGGCTTGACTATAGCAATGTAGCTGCTATAGCCAGGATTTCCTGCATAGAAGAACTTAATATAGGATTTGCCATAATATCAGCCTCTTTATTTATCGGCATAAGGGAAGCTGTCACAGAGATGAAAAGGATTATAAAATAAGCCCCGTTAGAAATACCAAAGCTCTGACGGGTAAAGACAAGATTTCTAACGGGGTAAGCGTACGAAATGATAATAGGAACAGGTGTGGATATAGTCGAGATTTCAAGAA
>CAZBNF010000173.1:0-1846 GCA_964493115.1 uncultured Planctomycetia bacterium
TAAGGGAGAACAAAAAAAGCTTTATGCGGGGTGCTGTGCTTGAAGTGTTGACGCCATCTAAAGACAGGATAGAGCCTGCTTGCCCTTATTATGGAGAGTGCGGGGGCTGCCAATATCAACATGTAAATTATGAAAAAGAACTTACGCTTAAAGCGCAGCAGGTATCAGATATCATGAGCCGTATAGGCGGCATAAAAGATTTTGAGTATGGGCCGGTTTTACCATCAAGTGCATGCTATGGATATCGAGCATCAATTACTATGCACAGGTCAAAAACATGTTATGGGTATTTTTCAAAAGACAATAAAACAATTATCGAAATAGATAAGTGCCCTTTAGCTAACCATGCAATAAATCATAAAATTCCCGAACTGTTTGCTATCAGTAAAAAGCAAGACATTACAGTTAAGTCCGATTCATCGGGCAATATTCATATAAGCAATCATCCTGGAGACAGGTTTTATGTGGATAATTTTTCAGGTTCCGATATCACGTTTTCCCCGCTCGCGTTTTCCCAGGCAAATCCGTATATAGCATCTTCTATGGTGAAATGGCTTCGTGAGTCTATAGGGCAGCAAAAAGATAATGTGCTTTTTGATCTTTTCTGCGGTGTAGGATTATTTGGCATATTACTGCGTGACTTATTTGACAAAGTGATTGGCGTGGATAACAGCAGCATAGCCATTGATTGCGCTGTGCATACCAAGAAGTCTTTATCCGCTGAAAACATCAAGTTTTATTGTTCCGATGCAAACAGGGCTTTTCCTGATTTTTGTAATAAGATGAAAAAAAGCGCGGGCTTAGTAATTCTTGACCCTCCAAGATCAGGGATAAACAGTACTTTAGCCGAATATCTAGCTGGTGTTGAAAATGTAGAATATATATATTATATATCCTGCGATCCCGCCACCCTGGCGCGCGATTCCAGGATTATCGCACAAAAAAACAAATGGAAACTAATAAAGCTATCATGTTTCGATATGTTTGCCCGCACAAAACACATAGAAACAATAGCGGTTTTTAAAAGGCAGGCCTGCCTGCCGGTAGGCAGGAGTAAAATATGAAACTTAAAAAAACATTGATTGTTTTTGACCTTGAGACAACAGGCACATGGGTTGAAAAAGATAAAATTGTTGAAATAGGCATGGTCAAGCTTATGCCTGATGGCTCAAGGCAGGATTACGTCAAACGCGTTAATCCCGGTATGCCCATACCCCTTAACGTAAGCCGTATTATAGATATTACTGATAACGATGTAAAAGATGCCCCGCGTTTTAAGGAAATAGCCAAAGAGGTATTGGAATTTATAGGCGATGCTGACCTTGGCGGATTTAATATACAAAGATTTGACATTCCTGTGCTTGAGCGAGAGCTTCTTGAAGCAGGGCTTAGCTTTCACTGGAAAGAGCGCGATATATATGACGCGCAAAAGGTTTATCACATTCATGAAAAAAGAGACCTCATGGCAGCATACCAGCTTTACTGCGGTAAAGAGCTTACAAATGCCCACACTGCATTGGGTGATGCTGAAGCAACTGTTGAGATTTTTGATTCTCAGATTAAAAGATACGGTAAAGAGGAAGAAGGTATAGAGTCATTAAGAGACTTTGACTATGAGCAATCAAGCGCCTATTTTGATCTTGAGAGAAAATTCTGCTGGTGGAATGGAAACCTGTACCCTGCGTTTGGAAAATACAGGCGCAAGAAACACATAAGAGATATGGCAAGGAATGACCGTTCTTATTTGGAATGGATTGCCGGTGCGGATTTCAGCAGCGAGATAAAACTGCTTGCAACAGATGCCTTAAATGGAAAATTCCCCAGCCCGCCTGATAATATATAAAAA
>CAZBNF010000174.1:0-1844 GCA_964493115.1 uncultured Planctomycetia bacterium
CTTTTTCAAATAGACCATGAGTATCATTATGGCAGCAGGCGTGACGCCCGATATGCGCGAGGCCTGGCCTAATGAAACAGGCCTGATCTGTCGCAGCTTCTGCACTATTTCAGAAGATAGGCCGGGAATCTTTGCAAAAACCATATTATCAGGCAATTTTATCTTTTCTATATCCTGCATCTTCCTGATATCCGTTTCCTGTCTTTTTATAAAACCTTCATATTTTATCATGGTTTCGACTATCCGCTCGTATTCTGAAGGCAGGCCTTCCGGCGCAAGCTTTAAACCTTTTATATGTTCGTATCTTAACTGCGGCCTGCGCAAAAGTCCTGAAATCGATACTGTTTTTTTAAGCTTTGATGTGCCGATATCGTTTAAAAAAGCATCCAGCTCCCGGCCAGGTGAAACCTTTTCATTGTTTAAATAGCGTATCGCCTCGTTTATTACCCTGCCTTTTTCTTCTGACCTATCAAGGTCAATCCTGGAGACCAATCCTAAATCATAGCCATGCCGCCTGAGGCGCAGGTCAGCATTGTCTTCGCGAAGTATAAGCCTGTATTCTGCTCTTGATGTAAACATACGGTATGGTTCATTAGTGCCTTTTGTCACAAGATCATCTATTAATACCCCTATATAGCTTTCTCCTCTTGTCAAGATAAGGGGCTTTCTTCGCTGTACTTTTAAAGCAGCGTTTATTCCCGCAATAAGCCCCTGTGCCGCCGCTTCTTCATAGCCTGTTGTACCGTTTATCTGGCCTGCTAAAAAAAGATTGGGCACTTTCTTAACACATAATGAAGGTGAAAGCTGTGTAGGCTGAATAAATTCATATTCTATGCCATATCCAGGCACTATAATCTCGGCATTCTCTAATCCTTTTACAGAATGCAGCATGCTCTCCTGGACATCCAAAGGCAGGCTTGTGGATAAACCATTCGGATAATACCAGTCTGTGTCAAGCCCTTCAGGCTCCAGGAATATGTGATGAGAGGATCTCTGTGGAAATTTTACGATTTTATCTTCAATTGATGGGCAATACCTTACACCTGTTGATTTGATAATACCCGTATAAAGCGGTGAACGGCCCAGGTTCTCTCTTATTATACTGTGTGTGTGTTCATTAGTATTGGTGATATAACACACAACCTTGTTTACGGGCGCATTTCTGGTTGAAAAAGAAAAAGGAATGGGCTCTTCGTCACCGTGTTGGGGTATGAGCCCGGAAAAATTTATAGTATCTCTTCTTATCCGCGGCGTTGTGCCTGTCTTAAGAGTTGATACCTCAAGGCCAAGATTTTTAATCGAGGCGCTTAACTCTATCGATGCAGGCTCATCATAACATCCGCCCGGCCTATGCTCAAGCCCTATGTGTATTATACCGTTTAAAAATGTGCCTGGTGTTAAAACAATAACCTCTGATACGATAGTCCCTGATCGTTTGGTCCGCACAGAACATCTTTTGTCGCTTTCAAATGAAATTCCGCATGCCTCGTCTTCTAATATAGCGAGGCTCTCCTGTGAGCACACCTTTACGCTCATATATTCCGAATATTTATGCCTGTCAATTTGCGCGCGGGAAGACCATACAGCAGGGCCATGGCTTCTATTCAATACCTTAAAGTGTATACCTGTAGCATCAGCTGCCTTTGCCATCTCGCCACCTATGGCATCTATCTCTTTAACAAGCTGGCCTTTACCAACACCGCCTATTGAAGGATTACACGGCATATAGGCTATTTTTACTTTACTCATGGTAAGGAGTAGGCTCTTACATCCCATGCGAGCAGAGGCTAGGGCAGCCTCTGTCCCGGCATGCCCTGCTCCAATTATAATCACATCATATTTTT
>CAZBNF010000175.1:0-1820 GCA_964493115.1 uncultured Planctomycetia bacterium
TTAGCTGTTTTGCAAAGAGCTCCTCTTCTCCAGAATCAAGGCCTATCCTTGCAAGGTCCGCGACATATCTTATAGTATCTTTTTTTATATCCATATCTTATTCAAGCCCTACGCGGACTCTATATTTAACTTTTACTTCGCCGTCTTTTGGCACCTTTACATCAAACCTTACTGTAAATGCATCCACCTTATCATAGGGGTGAGAATTGCTTATGACCTTCCAGTTTCCATATAAAGGTTCGATAATACCTACTATGACAGCCTCTTCTTTATGATTTCTTAAGGTAACTTCCCATTCTGTCTCATAAAGTCTGGTTGTTATCTGCTTAAAATCTGTCTGCTTCCTTTCGCAGACAATATCAAATGCTTCACCTACCTTGAGCTTTATCTCTTCATCCTTTGGTGTATGTTCTATCTTATCCTCACCTATAAACTGAAGGCTCTTTGCATCATCTTCCTTATAGAGCCGCATGACACCTGCTGGGAGCGGCATACCAAGATTATTGTTTTTTTCGTTTTTAAATTTTATATAGACATTAACAGGCTGTTTTGGCAGATTTTCCATATACTGCCTTGTATACCATGTCCTTATACCATATACTAAGAACTCTTTTTCTATCTTTATATTTTTTGCCTCTAAAAGACTTACCTGTTTTGTCTGATTGTTCTTTATGGTCGTCTTCCTTTGAAGATCATAAATATGGTATTCGAAGAATGCCTTCTCCTGGAATTGTTCTCTCGATCCACTTAAAGATGGCGATCTTACCTCGTAATCCATATATTGCATTTTGTCTTTAGCCCTATTTACCTCTCCTGCAACAAGTTTAAGCTTTGCATCTTTATAGGTTGTGCCGCTTCTGTTATCAAGAGATACCCACCCAGATAGATCAGACTTTGTATCATCCTGATTTATCAAAAGCACATAATCTGCTTTCCAGGAGATATTACTTGTAAGATATGATACCTCTATATCGTGGCTTGCTTTGCTTGAATTATCATAAAGCCAGGTAAGGGTAGGTTTTGCTATCAGGTTCTCAGGTATTTCTGGAAGCACCTTGTATCCTGGATGGCCAAGATATATCTCGTTATTGATCTTATAGATCTGGCCATTGTTATTACTTAAAAGCTCTGCGTCAACAGTCTCTTTTCTGTCCTGGTATTGGTTCCAATCTATTATCTTGATATTCTTTCCAACATACTTATCAAGCAGCTTGTTAGCATCCATAAGGTCATATTCATAATTCTGTTCAAGAACACTGAACTTATCAGGCGCATTAAGCGATATCGCATGCACAGTTACAGGCATAATATATGAGGCAACATCCATAAACCTCAACTCTCCCTCACCTTGCGGCAGAGTGATCTTTCTTACATCCTTTACAAGTCCAAGGTTGCTGTTATATACAGTAACCTCAACGCTTGTCTGATCATCTATTGTGCTCTTTAAGGTCGTCTGTGCAACAGCTGATAAAGAAAACATAAATACAAACATTGCTACAAAAATACAGACTTTGATCTTCATATATCCTCCTTTTCTATATTAACTCATAGAATAACATATATTATTATCTATGTAAAGTAGTAAGCACGTAAATACTGCAACAGTACATATGAAATATTTGCATGTCTTTCGTGCCTTTGTCTTAAGCAGCGATTTGGATTTTTTTGCCCTGAGTGAGCTAATCTGCAAAAATACCATCGCTGCGTAGACAAAGGCACGAAAGACATGCATTATTCGAATGTAGAGATAAAAGCATAAACGCCTAATATTTACAAAAGCAAATCGGACAATGACGCAAACTCGTTTAATCCTAACTGTT
>CAZBNF010000176.1:0-1811 GCA_964493115.1 uncultured Planctomycetia bacterium
GAGTAGAAAATCAGAAGTAAAAAGAAAGACTAAAGAGACAGATATTGCCATAAAGTTAAATCTGGATGGCAAAGGAAAGGCAAATATTGATACAGGCATAGGTTTTTTAAACCATATGCTCGAACTGTTTGCTTACCATGGCCTCTTTGATCTTTCGGTCAAGGCAAAAGGAGACCTGGATGTAGATACTCACCACACTAATGAAGATGTTGGCATAACTTTGGGCCAGGCTTTCAAAAAAGCATTAGGAGCAAAAAAAGGTATTGTGAGATTTGGCCAGTCATTTGTGCCAATGGATGAAGCGCTTTCTCGCGCAAGGGTAGTCATAGATATCAGCGGACGGCCTTCGCTCTACTTTAAGTCAAAGGTAAAGGCGCTTAAACAGGCAAGAGGTTATGATATCAATGATTGCGAAGAATTCTTAAAGGCTTTTGTGCTTCATAGCGGTATTAATATGCATGTTGATATAATACGCGGAAAAGATGCTCACCACTGCTTGGAGAGTGTTTTTAAGGCCCTTGCAAGATCTCTTTGTGAGGCAACAAGGATAGAGCCCAGGCGCGGCAGGAAAGTTCCGTCAACTAAAGGAAAGCTGTGATCACTGTTGTAGATTATGGCATGGGTAATCTTGCATCTGTTACCAATGCTATAAAAAAATATACTGGCGATGTTATAATCAGCCCTATCGCCAGAGATATAAGAGAGGCTGATAAGCTTATACTTCCAGGCGTAGGTGCTTTTAAAGATGCATATGATGAGATAGAAACGCGCGGCATACGCCAGGCGATACTTGATTTTATTGATTCCGGAAAGCCATTCTTAGGAATATGCTTAGGACTACAGCTTCTTTTTACAAAAAGCTATGAAGACGGAGAACACAAAGGCTTTGATATCATAAAAGGGGATGTAGTACCTTTTAATAAAGACGATGGCCTAAAGATACCACATATGGGCTGGAACTCTATTAACAGTAAACCAAAAGCTGCAGGCTGCAAGCTGTTTAATGGTGTTTCCGATGGTTCGTATATGTATTTTGTGCACTCATATTATGTAGTGCCTGAAGATGAGTCGGTTATTGCAGCTACTACTGGATATGGCAGGGATTTCTGCTCAATGATATGGAAAGATAATATATTTGCTTGTCAGTTTCATCCAGAAAAGAGCCAGGAACAAGGCCTGCGTATAATTGAAAATTTTGTGAGGCTATAATGATAGTCATTCCGGCAATAGACATAATCGATAAAAAAGTAGTAAGGCTTACCCAGGGTGATTTTAGAAGAGAGAAAGTCTATTCAGATGACCCTGTTAAGATTGCGAAAAATTGGCAAAAAGAAGGTGCTGAACTTATTCATGTGATAGACCTGGATGGTGCACGCACTGGTGAGCCCAAAAATCTTGACGTAGTAGGCAGGATAGCAGAGGCTGTTGGCATACCCATACAACTTGGAGGAGGATTAAGGACGATAGAAGATATTGATAAGGCTTTATGCAGCGGGGCAAGCAAGGTTATTATCGGAACAAGAGCGGCTACTGATATAAATTTTATAAAAGATCTACTTGTCCATTATGCCGAAAAAATAATAGTCAGCATTGACGCTATGGGAATGTATGTTATGGCTTCCGGCTGGGGCGAGGAAATACCTAAGACTGCCATTGACCTTGCTTGTGAAATGTCAGGTATAGGGGTGCAGACTATAATATTCAGCAATATAAAATATGACGGAACATTAGAAGGCGTAAAGGAATATTGGGTAAGAGATATGGTGCAGTCTGCTGGTGATGCCAAGGTAATTATAGCAGGCGGGGTGTCA
>CAZBNF010000177.1:0-1779 GCA_964493115.1 uncultured Planctomycetia bacterium
TATAAGAAGTATTATAAAATAAAGATTAATCTTTGTCAAATATTATTAGATAAAACTCTCGAATCTCGTTTTTCCTGAATTATATAGAAAGTTGGGTTCTATGTCTCTTTATTTGTAATAGGCATTAGGACTTACAAAAAAAGATTTTAAATCACTGCCACTAATGACCCCTTCAAAATCCACTGCTAATATTTTCATTTTCAATTCTTCCTATTCTTTGAATTAATTTGTGGAGTACTGTTAAATAAATGACTAAAATTATACTACTATTTCTTTAAAAGGTTGTATAACTTGAACTATATGATGGATGAGGACATGTGATAGAATTTTTAGACCATGCAGAATAAATGATGGGAGAGACAGATAATCATACTTGACATATCCTAATTTCTTAAAATATGGTAAAAGTGTAAAATAAGTGTCTGTCCTTATTAATGCTCAGGTATCCTGCGATGACTTGCGATCTAAGCATGTTACATCTCCTAATCTCTCTGAATATCATATACAACTCCGGTAAAGATAGTTAAAAACAGAGAGACAACAGCAAAGAAAAAACTGTTAGTGAATAAATCCGGGTTGTTTGGATCGAAGAAATACACCAGGATGACTGAGCCAATCACTAAAAACACGCCGTTTATTACAGTAATAGCAAAAATCCACGGCCATAATGTGGCAAGGAAGCGCTGAAGGTTAGCTGAGAGACGTTTACGCCACCAGATTGATGGCGCATTGATCCCTGTTACCAAAAGGTTGGGAACAATGGTTATTCCAGGTTCTCCGCCCATGTTGGTAGCAATGGGACCTTGCGTCCAGGAATATATCCGATTATTTGTTATTTGAATTGTCCTGTACATTTACCTTGTTAGGTTTTTTTATTATGTTCCACAGTGATGACTACATTTCCTACTTTTTGTCCTTTTTCAACATACCTATACGCCTCGACAATCTGTTCTAACGGATATTTTCTATCTATCACTGTTTTGAATTTTCCTTTCTCAATGAGCTTTTTGATAAAAAGTATGCTTCCTTTACAATCTGTAGGGAGCGGAAATATGACTTTTTTGCGTCCAATTATTGGCGTTATAAGTGCAAAGAAAATATTTTGAGCCATATAGCCTAATTCTGACGAGATATAAACACCTCCAGGTTGTAACAACGGTTTGCATTTAGCAAATGAACTTTTGCCAACAGTGTCAAAGATGTAGTTATATTTTTGATTATCTTTTGTAAAATCCTCTTTTGTATAATCAATGACTTTATCGGCCCCTAATGATTTTACTAATTCAAAATCTTTAGTCTTGCACACTGCAGTAATATTGGCACCAAAATATTTTAGAAATTGAATTGCCGCTGAACCAATACCTCCTGTTGCACCATTAACGAGAACTTTTTGCCCATTTTTAAGGTTCACTTTATTGATAAAATTATACGCGTAATACGCGCCTTCAGTACTGGCTGCTGCCTGCTCGTATGTTATATTTGGCATTTTTGTCAGAGCTTTGTCTTTTGAGATTGTCTTGTATTGGGCATGAGACCCCGAACCCTTGTCATCAAATCCAAAAACCCTATCGCCGACTTGATAAGACGATACGTTTTTTCCAACCGCTTCAATAATGCCTGCAAATTCGGTTCCAAGAATCGGGTTCTTTGGTTTAAATATACCTGTGAAAAATCTAGCAAAAAACGGTTCTGCTCTAAGCGTTGCGCAGTCTGTTCGATTTACTGTTGTGGCATTTATCTTTATTAGTACTTCATCACCCTTCGGAGTAGGTTTTTCTA
>CAZBNF010000178.1:0-1779 GCA_964493115.1 uncultured Planctomycetia bacterium
TGATAGCGTCGATTATCAATAGAAAGGTTGAGGAAAAAAGGCCGGGTATTCCTCTCCGCGGAGAGGTTTTTATATCGTTTGATATAAACCGCGAAGGCGATCTTATCTCTAAGCCAAAAATTTCAAAAGGAGACAATTCGAGCTTGTCAGATCTTGGTATAAGAAGTATAATAAATTTAGCGCCTTTTCCCCCTTTTCCCAAGAGCATGGCTAAAGACAAGGAAACTCTTCAGATAGCTATTAGCTATGAATGATTGAGGCTATATAATTTATGCCTAAAGACAGTGTTTTAATTGTAGACAGCGATAAAAATACCCTGACCTTTTTAACAGGTATGCTCATAGAAAAAGGTTTTAGCAGGAGTATGGGCATAACTACGGGAGAAGGTATAACAGATATTATAGATGAAAAGAAGCCCGATATCGTACTTTTAAACATAGATATTAAGGGAGAAAACTCAATTGATATACTGTTCAGGGTAAAGGCCAAAAACCCGGGCCTTCCTGTTATAATGTTAACAAGGTCTGATTGCAGAGAACTGGCTGAGGCAGCAATCAAGAAAGGGGCCTCTTCTTATATTGTACAGACAGGCACGGAAAATGACATCGCGCAGGCCCTTAAAGGCCAGCTTCAGAGGTACAGACAGGAAAAACCCCGCGGGAAATATTGTGATATATTGGTAATCGATGACGACCTGGATATATTAGATATGGTCAAGTCATATTTGCAATCCAATGATTATACATGTGAAATCGTAAGCAAGCCGGACAAAGCAGTAAATAAATTACTCTCTGCCAAGCCCAAGCTCGTACTTCTTGATATAGTTATGCCAGGCATTAATGGCATAGATCTTTTAAATGAGATCAAAAGGGCAGATCCTAAGGCAAAGGTAATTATGATGAGCGGTATATCGGATCACGATATATGTATAAACGCCATTAAAAGCGGCGCATCAGGATATATAACAAAGCCTTTTTCTTTACAGCAGCTTAAGGTTACCCTTGCTACAACCTTATTTGTATAAATTTCTTAAATCATGAGACCTAATACTACTGCTATACTTGATTGGATACTTTTCATATCTTTTATAGTTTTTCTTTTTATGGCAACGGATATCTTGCCCGCGGTATGGGTTGTACTAAATTTAATAGCGGGTAAAGATATCGAGTATTTTCCCGGGATATTTATAGCAGTACCCCTGTTCCTTCTTCTGTTTTATTTGGCATTTATAAAAAGGCAAAGGAATACTTCTTGTTATGTATGCTATATTGTGCTTACTGTTATAATGGCTCATGTTTATTACATGATAGACGGGCCGTACAATAGAATGCATATCTTTTTATATTTTATGGTGAGCATAATGTCTTTCAGGCTATTGCATAATTATTTGCATGATATCAGGCTTTATATCTTCGGGTTTTCTCTGGCCGTATTTTTTGGCGTGATTGATGAGTGCCTGCAGTTTTTTTCAGCGCACAGAGGTTTTTCCCTTTCGGATATCAAAGCGGATGCGTTAGCCGCCTTATTGGGGCAGTTGTTTATAATGCTTGTTGTAAGGCCTAACCTTAGGCCATGGATCCCAAAGCTTAAAAGCAAGATGAAAGGATATTACGCGCAGGAGAGATGGCTTAAAAGACAAAGACAGGGCTCACCCTAAATACCTTGACTAAGGTTGCCTGCTATGCTACAATACCGAAAAACAAAGAGGAGGGAATATGGCAGAAGGATATTGTGTTAAGTGTAAATCAAAGAAAGAGATGAAAGACGCCAAGGAAGTTG
>CAZBNF010000179.1:0-1740 GCA_964493115.1 uncultured Planctomycetia bacterium
CCTTATCCATCAAAACAGCCAACCTTTCAAGAGCGCTTATATCTTTTTGAAGTTTTTTCTGATCAAAGCTATCGGGCTGTGCTATATAAATCTTATCGTTTTGGGTAACCTTATCATGCTCTTTATCAAGAAGCAGCTCCTCGTACATCTTCTCACCAGGCCTAAGGCCTATGTATTTTATCTCTATATCTTCATCCGGTTTCAGCCCGGAAAGGATTATCAGGTTTCTGGCTAAATCAGCTATCTTTATCTGCTCGCCCATATCAAGTATAAAGATCTCGCCGCCCTTGCCCATGGCCCCTGCCTGTAAAACCAATTGAGCGGCCTCCTGCGCTGTCATAAAATACCTTTTTACATCAGGGTCTGTCACTGTAACAGGGCCTCTATGCTCAATCTGTCTTTTAAAAAGCGGCACAACGCTCCCGCTAGAACCTATAACATTGCCAAATCTTACAGCCATAAACTTTGTCCTGGCCGTCTTTGCCTTAGACTGTATCATCTGCTCCGCCACGCGCTTTGAGACACCCATAACACTTGTAGGCCTTACCGCCTTGTCAGTTGATATCATAACAAAACTCTTCACCCCGTAATGTTCAGCGGCATACATGAGATTTCTTGTACCAATTATATTGTTCTTGACTGCTGCTACAGGATTATCTTCCATAAGGGGCACGTGCTTATGCGCTGCCGAGTGAAATACTATTTCCGGCCTGTAAAGACAAAAAGTATTCTTTAAAAGCCCTATATCCTTTATATCCCCTATTACTGTTATGTATTTTAATTTAGGGAAGTCTTTATTCAGTTCCTGCTGAAGATAATAAATACTGTTTTCATTATAATCATACAGTACAATAAGCCGTGGATTAAATCGGGCTGCCTGCCTGCACAGTTCAGAGCCTATACTTCCTCCGGCGCCTGTTATTAAAACGGTTTTTTCATTAACAAATAAGCCTATATCTTCCGTATTTATTGAAACCGGCTTTCTGTCAAGTAAATCTTCGGGGCTGACATCCCTTATGTCCCTTATAGTAACTTCTCCTGAAATAATCTTGTTAAGCCCGGGCAGAATCTTTATCCTGGCTTGTGTTTTTTCGCATTTTGAAATTATATCTCTTATAACCCTGCCGCTGGCAGAGGGTATACTTATAACAATCTCCTCTATCAAGTGTTTTTTTGAAATATCACTTATTTCATCGGTTGTGCCAAGTACTTTTACACCGGATATTCTGCTGTTTTTCTTGTATATATCATCATCCACAAACCCTGCTATATTGCAATACGCGTTCAACTTCAACTCCTTTAAGGCCATTATGCCCGCTTCTCCAGCACCTACAATAATGACTCTTGCGCTTTTAACCTTTACGGCAGGCAAAAACCTTTCTCTCGCGCATCTGCCTAAAAATCTGACGCCAAACAAAAAACCAACACACAATATAAAATCTATTAAAAATACTGATCTCGGAAATCCTCTCAACCTATAAGAAACCATCATAAATAAGAAAAAGGCTGATGTCGCTATAACATTAGCCTTAAGTATCTGAGATACATCATATATACTGACATAACGCCACAGGCCTTCATAAAGCCTGAAAAGATAAAATACAACGGATTTTATCAATATAACACATAGAAATGTATTAATGAAAACCTTAAAATGAGGGCTTGGTAAGCTAAATTCAAAACGTATATAAAAAGCCAAAAAATACGCCCCTGTTATTAAAAAAACATGGGCTAATGCTA
>CAZBNF010000180.1:0-1718 GCA_964493115.1 uncultured Planctomycetia bacterium
ATGCTGACTTTGTGCTTCTTGATGGTTACAGCGAAAAGGCATATGGCGGAACAGGTAGGGGATTCGACCTTGAGCTTGCGGTAAAGGTAAAGAAATATGATATACCTTTATTTCTCTCAGGTGGCTTAAATCCCGATAATGTCGAAAAGGCTATACTGAAAGTCAGGCCTTTTTGCGTAGATGTCTCAAGTGGCGTCGAGAAAAGCCCTGGCAAAAAAGACCATGCGCTTGTAAGAAGATTTATAAACAATGTTAAGGGAAAAATCTAGGGACGGTTCTCAAGCACACCTGCCTGCTGGCAGGCAGGCCTGCCTGCCGGTAGGCAGGCAGGTGTTGCGCTCAAGAACAGTCCCTGAAAAGGTATGCTATGGTTTTTAAATATATAGAGAAAAACAAGAATAAGCTGATAGGTCTGACGACGGAGCTTGTTTCCATACCTACGGTTAATCCTCCGGGCCTAAACTACGAGAAAATAGTAGACCTGCTTGAAGGACATTGTAAGGCTCTTGGGCTTGGAACGAAGAGAATCATTGTCCCGCTATCTGAACTTAAGAGATATAATGTTAAAGGCGGCTCAAAAAGAATAAATCTTATCGCTACATGGAATACGGGGTCGAAAAAGACGCTTCACCTAAATGGCCATTATGATGTTGTCCCCGCAAGCTCAACATGGCGCACAGACCCCTTTAATGTTGTGGTTAAAAACAACAGAATATATGGCCGCGGCACGGAAGATATGAAAGCAAGCATTGCTGCTATACTGTTTGCAATAGAGGCCTTAAAAAAGAATAATATTCAACCGGCATGCAACATAGAGCTGTCTTTTACGCCTGATGAAGAGACAGGCGGCAGAACGGGCTTTGGTTACATTGTAAAAAAGGGTATTATAAAACCAGACTATGCTATAAGCGAAGGCTACAATAAGGACTTTATATCATATGGCAACAAAGGGTTGGTGTGGTTTAAAATTGACGTTAAGGGTAAGGCCTGTCATAGCAGCCAGCCGTATAAAGGCATAAATGCCTTTGAAAAGATGGTCGATGTTGTAAATGCACTTATGAAGCTTAACAGGAAGATAGCAGCAAGAAAGACCCGTTACAGGGTCAAGCATCCGCAGGATAGAGCATCTACTATGGTGCTTGGCGGAGAAATCTCAGGAGGCGCTAAAGCCAACATTGTACCTGACAGCTGCACATTTATGATAGATAGAAGATTTTTGCCTGAAGAAAATCTTTACAATGTTAAGCGGGAAATAATAAGCGTTATAAAAAACCTTGAAAAAAAAGACAAGGACCTTAAGGTAGGAGTTTCAGTAATGAGTGAAGAGGATTCGGTTGTTTCAGATCAATCGAGTATTCTTTTTAAGCGGTTTAAGGAATCTGTAAAACGTGTACTTGGTATGCCTGCGAAATGTGCTCTGATGGCAGGGGCAACTGACATAAGGTTTTTAATAAGAAAGGGTATTCCGTGTTTAGGGTATTCTGTTGATGGTGGACATACCGCACATTCTGATAACGAGTTTGTTTATATAAAAAGCTTAGTGGATACATCAAAAATCTTTGCAGATATCATGATGACTTTAAACTGAAAGTATATCAGGAACGTTTCTTGAGCACGCCAACCTGCCGGTAGGCAGGAGTACTCGTGCTCAAGAAACGTTCCTAAGAAGGGTAGTTTTATGAAGCCGGATAAAAGAGGGTATTTTGGAAAATATGGCG
>CAZBNF010000181.1:0-1700 GCA_964493115.1 uncultured Planctomycetia bacterium
AATTACAACGTAAACTTCTCTCCTAGATAAATCTGCCGTGCCTTTGGATTTGATATAAGGTCCTTGGATGTGCCGGAAATTAAAATCTTGCCTTCATACATGATATAGGAACGGTCTGTTATGGCCAAGGTCTCACGCACGCTATGATCGGTTAGCAGTATGCCTAAGCCTCCTTGTTTTAGATTCTGTATTATCTGCTGGGCCTCAAATACAGCGATAGGGTCTATGCCGCTAAAAGGCTCATCCAGCAGAAGAAAAGAGGGTTCTGTTACAAGGGCCCTTGTTATTTCAAGCCTTCTTCTCTCTCCTCCACTTAAGGTGTATGCCTTGTTTTTGGCCAGATGGGCAATGTTGAGCTCATTCAATAGCTTATCTAAACGCCTCTTTCTCTCATTCATTGATATGCTCAGCGTTTCAAGCACAGCCATAATATTTTCCTCTACAGTGAGTTTACGGAATATTGAATCCTCCTGGCATAGATATCCCATGCCCTGCCTTGCCCTTTTGTACATAGGCATCTGGGTGATATCCTTGCTGTCAAAGAGTATATTTCCGCTGTCGGGCCTTATAAGGCCTACTATCATATAAAAAGAGGTTGTCTTGCCCGCACCATTAGGGCCCAGGAGCCCTACGATCTCACCTCTGTTTATTTCTATGTTTATGCTGTTAACAACGCTGCGGCCGTTATAAGATTTAACTAAATTTTCAATCTTTAATTTATTCACTGATACTCTCTTTTTTTTCTTTATACTTTTGCAGCAGGCCTTCAGTCCCGCGTATAATTATCTTCGGCCTGCCTTCAAGCATTACCCTTCCTTCGCCCGGCAGATATGTAAGCTGCTCAGCATACGTGACGTCTTCTCCCCTTTTTATGCTGACATTACCCTGGCAAAAAACCATCTTAAGGGACCTTTTTTTAGGTTCAAAATACGCCGTGGCTTTGTCCGTGCTTATAGAAGTCTCCTTATCAACTACTTTGACATTATTATTAAAATAAGCTATATTTTTTTCATAATCAATCTCAAGCGGGCCGTCACAGGTGATAACAGCAGGCGGATCCTTAAGGTCAACGTTAATATCTGAGTCAAGTTGAGCAAGTTTTAAACTATGCCTTGAAAGAGCGCCTGTTCCAACTATATCCATCTCTTTTCGTTTTATAAACACTCTCGTATCAGTGTAGACAATCCCTTCCTTGGCATCCCAGTTCAGTGTTTCTGTATCCAGGGTCGTTCCTTCATCTGTCACTATTCTTACATTGTCCTTAAGTTCTATATTATTGGTTTTACGGTCAAACACGCCCTTGTCTGCCTTCAGGTTAACCTTAACATTGTCGCCATATGAATCCGCGTTAATATCAGAAAGATTTATTGTTTCAGAAAATATATCAGCACTCTTACCATGCATTTCCCATGCCTTTATACCGGAATCGGAAAATCCTGCTATTGAAAAAACCTTGACCTTCTCTCCCGCAGGCAGCTCCTCCTGGGGCATAACTGCTGTATTCAATGCTGGTTCATGTTCCTGTAAAAATATATTTTTACAATAAAACGCGAGGAAAACAAATGCAGCTATAATAAAAATAACTTTTATGCCCTTCATAATAATCCATATTACGCAATCAGCTTATCTTCTGGTTTAGTTTTCCACCTTTTATGCATCCAAACCCATTGTTCCGGGTACTTTTTTATATAAGACTCTAT
>CAZBNF010000182.1:0-1600 GCA_964493115.1 uncultured Planctomycetia bacterium
ATCTTTAAAAACATTGGAGCCTCTGAACTCAAGAAAAGCCTGCGGATAGTGAATAAGGGTATAAGGCACAGAATAAATACGCCACTTTTTCTCACCAGGGAACACATAATGACATCTTTGGATACTTTCCCTATTGAATTTATTGAGATGAAGGAGAGCCATGTTGTTATTTACGGTGAAGATGTATTAGCGGATATCAGTATTGACCCTGTTAATATACGTTTTGTATGCGAGGAGCAGATTAAGGGCAAGCTTATAAGGATGCGCCAGGCATACCTTGAGATTGGTTTAAGGAAAAAGGGCATAGAGGCCCTGATAAAAGAGTCTTTTGCTTCATTATTTCCAGTCTTTAGAGGGCTGTTAAGGATTAAAGGCATTACCCCTTTGAAAACTAAAAAAGAAAATATAAAGGCATTGGGTGATGCCTTTGGCGTAGATACCGATATATTGCTTGCTATACTTTCTGATACGCGAAATGATGGCAAGATAAGCGGCCAGAACCTGGAAAGCGCACTTTTTCAATACATAGAACAACTTGAAAAACTTGGCAACATAGCTGACCAACTCAGATAATGAAAAATCTATTCAATACATCAAAGAAACGTTTCTTAAGCACGCCTGCCTGCCGGCTAGGCAGGAGTATTCGTGCTCGAGAAACATTCCTGTGCATTATTTTAATATGTATATTTTTTTTGGGAGTTTGCCTGCCCTGCGCTGCCCAAGATGTAGTATACCCTTCTTCTAAAGGTTATGTAAATGATTATGCAGATATACTAAGTGCGCAGACAGCGCAGGAAATAGATTCTATCTGCAGGCAGATAGAGACCAAGACCACGGCACAGATTGCCCTGGTTATAGTCAACACCACAAAGCCGCTTGAAATTGAGCAGTACGCAGTTGAGCTTTTCCAAAGATGGGGTATAGGCCAAAAAGAAAAAGACAACGGCCTCCTTTTACTTGTTGCAATAAATGACAGGGCTGTTAGAATAGAAACAGGCTATGGCCTGGAAGGCGCTATACCTGATGCTATTGCGAGCAATATAATAAGCCAGACAATAATCCCTGAATTTAAGCAGGGCCAGTACGAAAAAGGCCTTCTTTTGGCAGTGCTGTCAGTTGCAGATCTTATTGCCAAGGAATATAATGTATCTTTAGACCTTAATGAAAGATTGTCCGTTGTAAGGCCGTCAGAGGGGCGTCAAATGTCACCACTTGCAATGCTTGTGTATGTCATTTTATTTATATTGATTTTTGGTATGCGTTCAGGGCTTTTATTTTTCTTCCTGCTTGGACCCACAGGAAGAAAGAGGGGCGGTTACTGGTATGGGACAGGCGCAGGGGGCTCTAGAGGAGGTTTTAGCGGCGGATTCGGTGGTTTTGGCGGAGGTTTTTCCGGAGGCGGCGGCGCTTCCGGAGGATGGTGATTTTTTGGATCAGATAAGGGTACACTGTCGTGCTCAGGATTGGGACAGTTACCCGATTGAATTTCACAGCGTCTGTAAAAGACTGTAAAAGAGCAATAGGAGGGTGCTGATATGAAAACGGTATGGATAGTATTGATTGTTGTTGGTGTTATAGTTATTATGCTGGCAGGCTGGCT
>CAZBNF010000183.1:0-1588 GCA_964493115.1 uncultured Planctomycetia bacterium
GACTGGTTTTGAGCAAGATGTATCTTATTTGCCAGAGGAAATTGTATGCCGACAATAAAACCGGATATCAAAGATATAACGAGAAATGCTATTTTAAGGTTTATAAAAGGCAGGTTTTGCGAGGCATTGTATCCATAGGCGATAAGTACTAAGGGCAATATCAAAGCAAAAATTATAATAGCGCCCTCTGTCTTCAGGAAAAAGAATAGTTCATTTTTTATTTTTTTTAAATTTTTCATCACCCAAAAACTGCCTGCAAGCGTTCCTGTCATAAAGATAGACACGAGAATACCAAGCCAGTAAAATACGTAGCCGTATATAATTTGAAAAGAGAATATTATTATAAGGTTAAAAAGCATACCTGAAAAACCCGTCGCAGCAATACTTATGGGCAGGGATAATCTGAAGGGGTGTTTTGATATAAAAAGCATGCCACCTGCAAGTATGCCAAGTATGATAAAAACAAAGACAAGAAATTTTAATGTTAATTGTTCGAAAGTTCTAAACGCATTCTGCATATAGGGTGAGAACATGGCATTCCAGTATGAAAGGCTGAAAAAAGTAGCAATTGGCCGGAAGTCCTGATTTTGTTTTTTTGTAGCATCCTTTAAACTATCCTTAAACCACTCTATCCATTGAGGCTGTAGTTTATATTCGATGTGAAAAGGGCTTATTAGACTCGCACGGATATCCTTTAGCTTAAACCTTTTTACCAGCATGTCTTTGTCAACTTTCAGCAATTGTTGCGAAGAAGATGCCAGATATATGTTTGTCTCATCACCCGGTATAATTTTTGTATACAGAAAAGCCTTCGTAAGAGAGTTTAAGATGCAGGCATTTAAATCTTTTATCTCTGGGCCCAGGTATGTTACAGAACCAGGCAGCCGGAAAGCGATAATGCCATCCGGGGTTAACCTGTTTTTTAGCAGGCAGAAAAACTCTTTTGTGAATAATCTGTTTGCACTTAAACTGGAAGGGTCGTCAAGCCCGATGAATATTACGTCATACTTAAGTGGTGTTGTTTTTACAAACACCCTGCCGTCGATGTATTCTATGTTTACTTTAGGGTTGGAAAGCTCTTTTTCGGTAAGCTCTACAGGGAATTCCTTGACTGCTGTTAAAATTAGTGGATCAAGTTCAACATAATCTATCTTTTCTATATTATGCTTTAATATTTCATTAATTGTGCCTCCTGCGCCGCCGCTTATAATCAAGATCTTTTTAGGGTCAGGGTGGAACAGCATTGGCAAATGAACGAATTCTTCTATACCTGAAATATCAGGTGTAGGCACAGTAATTACAGTAACCCCGTTTGATAAGAAGGTATATTGCTCGTAACTTTTTGTGACAGCAACATTGCCATATATAGAGTTTTTATAATAGACTATCTCCTGCCCTGGCCAGCGATTGCGTAAAGAATACAGGTGGATTTTATCAACTAAAGGGGAGACTAGTGTATAGCCCAAAACTATCAATAATAATATAGACGCAGTCAAAGCCAGTTTTTTTATATTAGAGCAATAGCCCTTACAAAAGCCAATCCCGATTGCAAGACACATAATTATATTTAATATTGCCAGGCCAAAGG
>CAZBNF010000184.1:0-1581 GCA_964493115.1 uncultured Planctomycetia bacterium
TTCGGCATAGGCGATGTTATATTTACAACGCCTATAATTGAGTCAATAAAGCTTGAATATCCCGAAAGTTACATAGGGTATCTTTGTAATATAAGAACAGCCCCTATATTATTTTCAAACCTTAATATTGATAAGGTTTTTATAGTAGAAAGAGATGAATATCGCCAGCTTTGGCAGGTATCGAAAATAAAATGCATACGAAGGATGTTGAATCTTCTAAATGAAGTAAAAAAAGAACGTTTTGATATTGCCTTGGATTTTTCCATGGCAAGAGATTATGGGTTTTTCTCAATGCTGGCAGGCATTAAGAAAAGAATAGGGTACAACTATAAGAATAGAGGTTTATTTTTGACGGATAAGATAACGCTTGAAGGTGGATATCACGATAAGCATGTTATAGATTATCATAAAGAGTTTTTACCATTGCTTGGGATGGGGTTATCTGCCGATACCCAAACAAAGATTTATATATCCGAAGAAGATGATAAAAAAGCGCAGCAGATATTATGGGATCAGGGCATAGCTTTAACTGATAAATATATATGTATAATGCCAGGTGCCGGGGCAAGCTGGGGACAGACTGCTTACAGAAGACGCTGGCCGATAGAGAGATTTGCTGAGGTTGCTTTAAGGCTGGCTGTTGAGTTTAAACTGAAGATAGTATTGCTTGGGAGCGCTGATGAAAAGGAATTATGCGATTACATTAAGAAAAAAGTGCCAGGAGTTGTTAATCTGTGTGGAAAACTAAGCCTTATGGTTTCTATTGTTGTTATAAAATACGCTAACGTTTTGTTTACAAATGATGGCGGCCCGCTTCATATGGCAGTAGGCGTTGGCACAAAGACAGTATCTATATTTGGCCCTGTTAATGAAAGAGTCTATGGGCCTTATCCTGCATCTGAAAAATATTGTATAATAAAAGATAAATCTTTATCTTGCGCCCCATGTTATAATAGTTTTAAATTACCCGAATGTAATGATCTTAAATGTTTGAATAATATTACAGTGGACGAGGCAATAGAGGCGTTGGAAAGGATAAGATGGAAAGAATAGTTTTTTTAGATAGAGACGGCGTGGTGAATATAAATCCTGTTTTCCGTGATTATATAAAAAAGCCTTCAGAGTTTAGATTTTTACCAGGTTCACGAAAGGCTATAAGATTGCTTAACCATGCGGGATTTAAGGTTGTTATAATATCCAATCAGACAGGGGTGGGCAAGGGCCTGTATAGTAAGGAAGATTTAAGGAGAGTGACAGATAAGATGCTTAAGGGGCTTAAGGTATCCAGGGCACGGCTGGATAAGATATGCTATTGCATACATCACCCTGATTCAGGCTGTGCTTGCAGGAAGCCAAAGACAGGCATGTTTAAAAGGGCGGTTGGTAAGAGCAAGATTGACAGAAAAAACTCATACTTTATAGGGGATACGGAAAGGGATACTTTAGCAGGCCATGCCTTTCGGGTAAAGACAATAGCAGTTCTTTCAGGGTATAATAACAGAAAAGACATTAAGAAGTGGAAGGTTGCGCCTGATTTTATTGCGAAAGACCTGCTTGAGGCGGTGGAAGAGGTGATCTTGG
>CAZBNF010000185.1:0-1565 GCA_964493115.1 uncultured Planctomycetia bacterium
TTGTCATTCCAAACGGTGAGGTAAAAACAGTTGTTAACTACACAAGAGAATATGCCCAGGCGCTCCTTGATATAGGTGTCGCATATAAGGAAAATGTTGACCATGTTATGGAGGTTATTAAAGAAATTGGCAAAGAGATGAGGTCGGATAAGTATTTTAGCAAGCTTATACTTGGCGATGTGGAAATGCTTGGAGTAGATGACTTTGCTGATTCGCAGGTTACAATAAAATTCCGCATGATGACACTTCCTATCAAGCAGTGGGAGGTTGCAAGGGAATTAAGAAGACGAATAAAGAACCGTTTTGATGAGCTTGGCATTGAGATACCGTTTCCACACAGGACAGTTTATTGGGGGACAGGTAAAGACAACCAATGGGTCAAGGCCCTTGCAGAGCAGGTAGCATCAATTAAAGGTAAACAAGAAAATTGCCTTCGGCAATAACCTTATGCAATTTTCGAAGTGGTATGGTGTTTATACTTTCCTATACCATAAAAAATCGGATAAGCATATCCTATGAAGCGATATAATATTGCCATAAGCTGGAATTCTCTGGAGGACTGTTATTTTGCAAATATAATAAAGAAATTATGCAAAAAGAAAAAACTCTCCTTTCTATGGATCTACGACGGCAATTCAAAAGAGACCCTTCGTGGTTTATATAATCAAACGATACATATAGACATATTGATAGATACAGATGCGACATATAATGATCCTGAAGATTTATATTCGCGCATATGTTATGCTGTTAAAGATTCAGAGGGCATGGTTATAAACGATCCAGATGGTACCCAGGCTGGTATAAATAAGGCCCTGATGTATCATAAGTTAGTCGCATTAAAGATGCCCACCCCCTATACAATAGTAATTAGAAAGTGGCAGCCAAAGAAAGTATTTTTAACTAAAAGTCAGAAAACCCGATTAGGGATACCCTTTATAATAAAACCAGCGCAAGGTTATGGCCAGAAAGGCATAATAAGACAGGCAACAGGCACCCCATATTGCATTGCCAAGGCGCGCACATTTGATCCTAATGATGATTTCTTGCTGCAAAGAAGAGTCAAGCCGGTTTTTTTTAACGGTAAAAAATGCTGGTTTAGGGTGTTTCGTATTTTTGACATAATACTGCCATGCTGGTGGGATGATAAGACAAACAGGTATGAGCATATCAGCGAGTATGAGTTTAAAAAATATAAATTTAATCCGCTTTTTGATATTACAGTTAAGATAGCCCAGGCAACGGGCATGGTATGGTTTTCTACAGAGATTGCCATTGTAAAGGATAAAAAGGGCATATCTCGTTATATGCCCATAGATTATGTCAATGACCAGTGCGATATGACCCCTGTGTCCCAAACCCCAAGCGGCATACCGAACCATGTTGCTATTTTTACAGCAAATACCTTGATAAAAAACTCCGTAAAGCTTTTAAAAGACAATCATGCAAAATCAGAGAATTATAGGCTTCATTTTAGATAAAAAGAGAGTATATGCCTTGGGCTGAGAGCGGCCTAGTATTATTTTTGTGGCATTTTTTTATTTCTTATGATATAATGCGTGAAT
>CAZBNF010000186.1:0-1543 GCA_964493115.1 uncultured Planctomycetia bacterium
CAAGAGAGCCCGATCTTTATATCAAATTGTTTAAAACTACCATGGCGTAGAGTAACAAACTCTCTGCTCATTTTTCTAGAATTCCTAGTTAATGCCTGAAATTCCTTCTCTAATTACCTTAAATATCGTTGAAAAAGCCATTAACTAAACTGCGATTCAGAGAGGTTTATGTGGCTGGGCTGGTTGAATTCGAACTTTTTATTCGCTGTCCTTCTAACTAGCTTGAGCAATTCTGTGAATAACTTCAGAGATAAAGGTCTGATACTTAACCCCAAGCTTTTGAGCTCTTCGCTTAATGTTTATCAAGTCGTGACTATTCACGCGGACATTTAAAACAGCGTCTTTCTTTCTTGTAATAATAGCTTGGGCAATCTGTTTATATTCCTGCTTATCTACCCGAACAAATTGTTCAAGATTATCTTCGATTAATTGCTCCTCTTTTGTTAATTTAATCTTTCTCATCGCAAATCTCCTTTTTTATAAAGCTTCATAAGCCTTCTACTTGGATATATTGTCTTTAAAAAGATCTTCTTGCCTTCTATGATATATGGTACTGCCCAAAGATAGCCTTTGTATTGATAAACAAGTATTTTTTGATTCTCATTGTGCGGATGTTTACGTATATCAATTAATTTAGAGGCGATAATCTCCTCAAAAGAAACCCCTCTTGTTCTTTTAGGCCTTTCACTCTTTAACTGGCTCCAGCGTATATCTTTCATTGGGCCTCATATTTGTATATACAATTGTATGATATTATTCAATAAATGTCAAGATAATCTTTCACTAAAACCATTTACTAAAACTCCTTTACTAAATCGCAAATTAGAGATAAGGAGATAAGCAGGTGAGATTAATTGGGCTATTTCAGCCCCTGGGGTCGCTTCGTCGTGCCTTCGGCACTTCTCGCAATGACGTGAGGGTAAAAATTTGACGTAAGTCTTTGACACGTGCGGACATAAAAAAGCCCCGATAAGGATTGCTTATCAGGGCTTGAATTATCTCTCAATCTGGATTCAGAGAGGTTTATGTGGCTGGGTGCTCTGGTATACGTTATAAATGTATCTCTTTAACCAGCCGTCCTTATTATATAACATACAACTTAAATATCAAGAAATACTGGGCAAACAGAGATAAAGTTATAAGTAAGATTGCTTAAAAAGTGTCCGTTTTGTCCGGTCTTTTTGGGCTTGAAATGACGCAACTCTTGTGGTAACAAAATGTTAGGAAATGTCTGGGCAAGGAAGGTAGACATCCTCGAAATTTACACATCTTGCAAATGTACATGGAGAGACGGAATATCTTTCTTACTTATTCTTACCTATTTTTTCCCTTTTATTCCTTTTCATCTTTCGAGCTTATTTTTCCGATTTTTTGTTCCTGCTATTGCTTTTTATCAAAGTGCGTTTTTTCTTTTTTGCTGCTATAACCACAAAGCCACCTTTACCAAAACCTTTTTTGGGCTTTTCAACGGATTTCACATCATTAGGCAGGATAGATATTGTCTGATAGTAGGAAAAGGAAGAAAAATCGGATTCTTCAAGTA
>CAZBNF010000187.1:0-1537 GCA_964493115.1 uncultured Planctomycetia bacterium
GATAGTATCGCCCAACTCTGCGTATTGATAAATATCTTTGCCTCTTTATTTTTGGCTGAGCCATAGACAAATTTATCATCGGTAAAACCTCTAACATACCAGTTTCCATCCCATGAAAGGTCGTTTATCCTGTCTGTCATAGTACTGGCTTTATGGAGAAGCTGATCTGCCTTTTCCTCATTGCCTGTTAATGCAGCAAGCTCCGCCAGTGTCCTTAAGCTTCTTACCAGGGCCATCGCGAGCCAGACGCTTTCTCCTTTAAGTTTTATCCCTGCCGCGTCAATTGCGTCATTCCAATCGGCATGGCCTATCAAAGGCAGGCCTTTTGGCCCAACATCATTAAAGGTAAAGTTTAAATTTCTTTCAAGATGCTCAAATATTGTGCCTTCCCCGTCAGTAGAAGCCCCTCCATGGTGTTCCGGATCTATCTCCCAGCCATTTATCCATTTATCTTTTAAATAAGGCGCGTACTCCTGTAGTATCTCCGCGTCGCCTGTCTCTTTTACGTAAGCGGCAACCGTCATGGTAAGCCATACAGGGTGATCCTTGTTAGGCCTGTGGCTGGCAGGGCCTGTTGTATCTGAAAAGCCGGGTGCGCATGTACCGTCTTTTCTTATAAGCGAGGCTATGCGCCTTATCTTCTTCTTGGCGTGCTCAGTGTCTATTGCCATTATACTTTCAGCATCCTGGCATGAATCCCGATATCCACGGCCGCCTGAACCCTCGTGATAATAGCTTGGGGAACGTGACCAGAAATTGCATATATAGACCTGGTACTTCACCCAGCAATTCATCATCCGGTCGAAATCCGCATCCGGAGTTTCTATCTCTATATTATCAACTATCCTGCTCTTCCATAATGCCTTGACTTTTCCAAGCTCTTGAGAGACTTTCTTCATACTCCGGTATTTTGACAACAAGGCTGATAAGCGGCCGTCTTTATCTGTCTGACCAAGTATAACAGCAAACTCCTTCGATGCCTTTGGTTTTAAAGACAGATTATGCTTTAGACATGCTATAGAATCCTCGCCTGAGGTAAGTTCAAAGTTTTTAAAATTACCTTTTACGATAGCTTCCGGGCTTTCTTCTGTGTTATATCGGCCTAAAAATGAGTCTTTCTGGGTTGCATAGCCTGCCACAGGAAGGCTCGAGGCAAAGAAATTGATATAGGGGTATGGTTTTATATGCATATCTCCCCAAAAGGCAGTCTTCTTAGCAAATATCGCGTCGCTTGTTTTATCAAACCATACCCTGTTATAAAGATTCATTATGTTACGGTAGCGAAGCTCCTGCTGATAGTCGCCAAGCAGCCATTCGACATATGGAAAAAGCTCGAGATGTCTAACTTTATTTGTTTTATTGGTCACCTTAACAGACCATATCTCACAGGCATCATGGGCAGGAACAAAAAACGTAATCTCTATATTTATGCCGTAATACGTAGTATTTGTGATTGTATAACCTAATCCATGGCGCGCTTCATAGAATTGAGGCTTTATACGCATCGGGCTATAAGAAGCTGACCATGATTTTTTTG
>CAZBNF010000188.1:0-1531 GCA_964493115.1 uncultured Planctomycetia bacterium
GTCTTTGCGGTTTTTCCATACATCATATATCATAATAAGCGCTCTGGTGCTTCCGGTATCCATAATCCACTTGACTCCAAAGATGCCTGCCGCAAGCAAAAGCTGCATAAAGTATATTTTAACTATAAATGATAACACGAAAAACACGCCTGCTACTAAGAGGTATTTATTTCTTTTAAGAGCGTTTATCTTTTGGTTGTTTTTCTTGGGATATTTTTTAGGTATTAATGAGGCCTTTTTAACAATATCCTGAGTCAGCCCACTGTCCTTTTTTAGGGTATCATCATTTAGCGCCCTTAAGCTTACTGCCGCGATATCAAGGCATCTTTGGCATCGGCTTATGTGCGTCGCTATCTTTTCTTTTTTATCAGGCGCTATTTCTCCGCTTATATAATCAGCAAGCTCTTCATCTTTAGGGCATTCGCCGGAGGCAGGCGCATAGCCTTCAGAATAATGGCCTGCTCTTAAAATATCTTTTATTTTTTCTTCCATGTTATTTTCAGGTATCATAACCCTTCTCCTTAAGTTTTTCCTTAAGAGCATGTTTCAGGCGCGCGATTATTGTTGAAACAGTATTTACAGGCATATCCATAAGATGGGCAATCTCGCGATGCTTTAAATCATGTACGAGTTCAAGTGTTATAATACGATTTTCTTTTATTGTAAGTCTGTTTATAAAATTATCTATCACCCCGCTCATCTGCCTGTCATGGGTTTCGTCTCTGGGGGTTTTCTCACAAACAGAGGAAAGGGTGTCAGCGGAAAACTTTTCCTTGATCTGGTGCTGGCTTATATTTTTCCTGAAAAAATCTATCGCGGTATTCTGGGCTATTACAGTAAGATAAGCTGGTATGGACTTGGCGCTTGCTATGCGGTTAATAGAATTTTTGCACCATATATTGGTGAATGTCTGCTGGAATATCTCATCTATATCGCTATCAGCTAATGATATAAAACTTAAAACAGCCTTTTGCCTTATCACCCGATAGACTAATGGTGAAAAGGCCTTTACCAGGCCTGCCCACGCGTCATTGTCACCATCAGCGCAAAGCTTAAGAAGCGCTTCATGGTCTTTTATGTTTTCGTCAAACATTACCTGCTTCTTTCTTTATGTACGCAGGCGAAAATAATACTTATTCGCTAAGCAGGTTATTTTTCTTCAAGATTTCTTCTAAGCTCAGTACCGCCTTTTTAAACTGCGGAAAAAGCTCTACGTTTAAGGAAAGCCCTTTTGCGGTAGGCACCTTTGAGCCGGCCTCTTTAGAGTCAACCCATACCCTCAGGTCTATAAGGTCAAAGCCCTTATACTCTTTTACGCCTATTCGTATCTCCTCAAACTTGTTTTTATCAAATGTCGCGACTGTCTCATTCATATCCCGTACCTCCTTTTTTCTGTTCTGTTACTTTGCTGCTTCAATTAAAAAATTATCAAGGAGCTTTTTATCGTGCGCATCTATCTTTAAAAATTTTATTCCGGCATCAAATGCACGCGCAAGGCCCTCAGTCTTTTCTTCTATCTCCTTAACCCAGA